>CAZKVD010000045.1:0-13401 GCA_964556145.1 uncultured Bifidobacterium sp.
CGAGGGCAAGCAGTTCTCGGTCGGCGGGGTCGTCGTGAAAGAGGGCGATGTCATTTCGATCGACGGCGCAACCGGCGAAGTTGTCGTCGGTGAACTGAAGCTCGAGGCCGCCAAGCCTCCGAAGGAATTCGACATCATCCTGAAGTGGGCCGACCAGATTCGCAAGGGCAAGCTTGCCGTTCGTGCCAACGCCGACACCGGTGAAGATGCAAAGAACGCACGTGAACTTGGCGCTGAAGGAATCGGTCTGTGCCGTACCGAGCACATGTTCCTTGCCCCCGACCGCTTGCCGGTCGTGCGCCGCATGATTCTTGCCGACACGCCCGAGGCCGAAGCCGCTGCGCTCGAAGAGCTCCGCAAGGTGCAGAAGGAAGACTTCGCCGCGATCTTCCGCGAGATGTCGGGCCTGCCCGTCACGGTGCGTCTCCTCGACCCGCCGCTGCACGAGTTCCTGCCGCGCGTGTCCGAGCTCGAAATCAAGAAGGCGACCGTGGGTCTCAGCCACGTCGAGGAAAAGTTGCTCGAGGCCGCCGAAAGCTGGTCCGAGTTCAACCCGATGATCGGTACCCGTGGTGTGCGCCTCGGCGTCATCAAGCCGGGTCTCTACGCGATGCAGGTGCGTGCCCTGCTCGAGGCCGCGGACCAGGTGGCATCCGAGGGCTACAAGCCGATTGCCGAGGTCATGATCCCGCTCACCGTGACACGTGAAGAACTCGCACTCGCACGTTCGTGGGTCGAAGAGGTGCTGCGCGAAAACGCCACCAAGCCGGCTCCGAAGTCGAAGGGCAAGAAGGTTTCGCGTCCCAAGGTGACCATCGGAACCATGGTCGAAACGCCGCGTGCCGCACTGCGCGCCGACGAACTGGCCGAAGTCTCCGACTTCTTCAGTTTCGGTACCAACGACCTGACCCAGCTCACCTTCGGCTTCAGCCGCGACGACGTCGAGAGCCGCATGATGCCGGCATACCTCGAGGCCGGATTGCTCAAGCGCAACCCGTTCGAGACCATCGACCAGTCGGGCGTCGGCGAACTCGTTCAGTTGGCGGCTCAGCGCGGCCGCAAGGTGAAGCGCGACCTGAAGTTGGGTGTCTGCGGTGAACACGGTGGCGACCCCGAGTCGATCGGCCTCTTCTACGCGGCTGGTCTCAACTACGTCAGCTGCTCGCCGTTCCGCGTGCCGATTGCGCGTCTGTCGGCGGCACAAGCAGTGCTCGGTGGCCTCACCAGCGAGACCAAGTAGTCCGTTATCGCACTTCGTGTGATTTCCTCTGCGGACGCCGGTTCCTTCGTCGATCTCGACGTTGGGGCCGGCGTCTGGCTTTTCCTCAGCGTCCTCATTGCAGCGCTGTTGTTGGTCGACCTTCTGGTCGTTCACCGCAAGTCCCACGTCATCTCAACGCGCCGCGCGGTGATCGAATCCCTCGCATGGATCTCGGTGGGTCTCGCGTTCTCGCTCTTCATTCTTGTTGAGTACGGCGGAGGAGCCACGGGGGAGTACCTCAGTGCCTACCTCATCGAGAAAAGCCTGAGCATCGACAACGTATTCGTGTGGTCGGTGATCCTCACG
The DNA here is from genome assembly GCA_964556145.1 of uncultured Bifidobacterium sp. GTDB lineage: Bacteria > Actinomycetota > Acidimicrobiia > Acidimicrobiales > Ilumatobacteraceae > F1-20-MAGs119. Next base: position 1,568 of record CAZKVD010000045.1, read on the forward strand.
CACTACCGCGTTCCCGAGCAGTACCAACATCGGGTGCTCTTCTGGGGAATCTTCGGGGCATTGGCGATGCGGCTTGGTTTCATTGTCGCCGGAGTCGCCGTCATCGAGCGGTTCGAATTCACGATGGTGCTCTTCGGTGCATTCCTGCTCTGGACAGGGACCAAGCTGTTCAGGGGTGACGACGAGTTCGATCCGGCCGACAGCAAGCCGATGAAGATCTTCCATCGTTACATCCCCAGCGTCGATGCGCTCGATGGTCAGAAGCTGATCACCCGGCATCTCGGTCGCCGTGTGGCAACGCCCCTACTGGCGGTCTTGGTGCTCATCGAACTCACCGATCTTCTCTTCGCCGTTGATTCGGTGCCCGCAGTGTTGGCAATCAGCCGCGAGCAGTTCATCGCCTTTTCGTCGAACGCCTTCGCGATCCTTGGCTTGCGGGCGCTGTATTTCGTCCTTGCCGACATTCGGCACCGATTCGAATATCTCGAGCAGGGAATTGCGGCGATCCTTGTGTTTGTCGGTGTGAAGATGTCGATCTCGCCGTGGTGGCACATGCCGACCTTCGTCTCGCTGGTCGTCATCGCCGTTGTGCTTCTGGTTTCGATTCTCTGGTCGTTGCGCCATACGCGTCACCACGGGCAGGCTGCTCCGCAGTGGCCCGACGAATCCCCCCAGCCCGACTGAGGATTCTCGGCGCAGCACGGCTCGCTTTTTGCAACATTTTGCGCCGAGATTCGATGTACGCAGACTTCTCGGCGCGTGATCGCGCAGAACGTGCACCGGGGCGCGCCGAGAACCCAACGAGTGGGGTGGAAGTAAACTCGGGGACATGGCAATTGCGGCCGACGACATCGAGGCCCTGCGCCAACGGATCTCCGTCGTTGAAGTCGTCCAGAGTTACGTCGCCCTGCGTCGTGTCGGGCGCAACTGGGTGGGCCTGTGCCCCTTCCACGCCGAGAAGTCCGGTTCGTTCAACGTCCGCGAGGAGACGGCGCGCTACCGGTGCTTCGGTTGCGGGGCGTCGGGCGACATCTTCCGGTTCGTGCAAGACATCGAGCACGTTGATTTCGTCGGGGCCGTCGAGGCGCTCGCCGGCAAGTACGGATACCAGCTCACGTATACCTCGGGCACCGAGTCGAAAGATCGTCAACGCCGCAAGAAGCTCGTCGAAGCGATGGCTGCCGCAGCCGACTGGTACCACGATCGTCTGTTGAACGGATCCGACGCCCGCGCCGCGCGCGACTACCTGCGCAATCGCGGCCTCTCGGGCGACGTGGCACGCCAGTTCAAATTGGGCTGGGCGCCCGACGACTGGGATGCGCTGTCGAATGCGCTTGCCAAGGAACACGGCGTCACCCAAGACGTGTTGCGCGACTGCGGACTGGCATTCACGAACAAGCGCGATCGCATGCAGGACGCCTTCCGTGCGCGCATCTTGTTTCCGATCCTGTCCGACACCGGGGACGTGCTGGCCTTCGGGGGGCGAATCCTTCCGGGCAGCACCGACCCGGCGAAGTACAAAAACTCACCCGAAACACCGATTTATTCCAAGTCGCGAACGCTCTACGGGCTGAACTGGGCCAAAGCCGACATCGTGCGTACCGACCAGGTGATCATCTGCGAGGGGTACACCGACGTGATCGGCTTCCACCGCGCCGGCGTTCCACGTGCGGTGGCGACATGCGGTACCGCCCTCACCGAGGAGCACGTACGCATTCTCAAGCGTTTTGCAAACAAGGTTGTACTTGCATTCGACGCCGACGCTGCGGGTCAGGGCGCGGCCGAACGGTTCTACGAATGGGAAGCCAAGTACGAAGTCAGCGTCAGCGTCGCGCAGTTTCCGAAGGGTAAGGATCCGGGTGAACTTGCCCAATCCGACCCCGAGGCACTGCGGGCTGCGGTCGATGCCACTCAACCGTTCCTCGGTTTTCGTCTGCAGCGCGTGCTCGATGCGAATCCGGCGCGCACGCCCGAGGAGCGCGCTCGCACCGCCGAGCGTGCGGTCGCAGTGATCAACGAACATCCCGACGTCAACGTGCGAAAGATCTACGCGGGCCAGGTCGCCACGCACACCGGTCTGCCCGTCGGTGACGTCGTCCCTCGTGTCGAGCGCCGCGAGCGCAACCCACGCATAGAAATTGCCGCCCCTGCCGCTCCGGGCGCACGCGAAAACGCCGAGTTCGCGGCCATTGCAATCCTGTTGCAAAGTTGGGACTCGATTGCACCATGGCTGGTCGCCGAAATGTTCCCGACCGATGTCATGCGTCGAGCCTTCGTCGCCGTGGCCGAGTCATCGGGTTCAACCGAGGCGGCAATCGAAGCCGCCGACCCCGAGGCGCGGGAGATTCTCGAGCGTGCGGCTGTGGTCGACATCGATGCCAACGGGCGGGCCGAAGCTTTCAATTTGATTTCGGCTGCGGTGCGGCGTGAACTTTCCGCCCGACGTGGCATCACCGATCCGAATGTGCTGCTTGGCGACCGTGATGCACGTCTGCACCTGGAAAAGCTCGAGACACCCGACGCCGACTCGGCCGCGGCGTTCCTGCTCGGATGGTTGCAGTCGACGGCGAGTGCCGACCAAGCTCCGCTGTAATACCGCACCGCGCGAACGTTCTAGTGTTGGGTTCATGGAGGGGGAGACATGGCGGTAGGTGGGCGTGGTCCCGACCCCACGCGGCTGTATCTCAACGAGATCGGCCAGCACGATCTACTCACTGCCGAGGACGAACGCCGTCTCGGCAAGCTCATCAAGGAAGGCCAGATTGCGGTGCAGCGGCTGGCCGATGGCAACGTGCCCGTTTCCGAAAAGCAGACATTGAAGCGCGCGGCAAAGGCCGGCGCCGAAGCAAAAGATCAGATGGTCGAAGCCAATCTGCGCCTCGTCGTTTCACTTGCCAAGCGCTACGACGGTCGTGAACTGCAGGTGCAGGACCTCATCCAAGAGGGGAACATCGGCCTCATGCGCGCGGCCGACAAATACGATTACGAAAAGGGCTTCAAGTTCTCCACGTACGCGACGTGGTGGATCCGTCAGGCGATGACCCGCGCGATGGCCGACCAAAGCCGAAACATCCGGATCCCGACCCACATGATGGAACTGGTCAACCGGGTCCAGCGCGCCGAGCGCGAACTGACCTCGGAACTGAAGGGATTCCCCAGTCCCGAAGAGGTGGCCAAGCGCTGCGACATGAGCGTCGAAAAGGTGCTCGAGCTCGCCAAGTTCGCCCTTCCGATCGTCAGCCTCGACACACCACTCGGCGACGACGGTGACGGCGGCGCCTACGGCGACATCATCGCCGACGACAAGGCCGATGCCCCCTCCGACGTCGCGGAACTGAACGCGCTGAAGCAGTCGATCATCTCCGAACTGTCGTCCCTGCCCGAGCGCGAGCGCCAGATTCTGAGCATGCGCTTTGGTATCGGCTACTCCCACAACCTGACCCTCGACGAGGTGGCGGCCCAGTTCGGCGTCACCCGCGAGCGCATCCGTCAGATCGAGCAAAAGACCCTTGCCCGCTTGCGCCATCCGCACAATTCGGCGCGACTCCGGGCACTTTTGGACGGCTGAATTCCCGACCGCGCTGCTAGCCTGCGCGATGCCCTTCGGGGGTAGCTCAGTTGGCAGAGCAACGGACTGTTAATCCGTCGGTCGTGGGTTCGAGCCCCACCCCCCGAGCAACGAAGAGTCCCGATCCCGGGCCAGTAGCTCAGTGGTTAGAGCAGGGGACTCATAATCCCTTGGTCGTAGGTTCGATCCCTACCTGGCCTACTGCGCAGAGCGTCAGCCAATCCAATTGGCGAGTTCGTGGAACAGCGGAATCCCGATCGCAAGATTGAACGGGAACGTCATCCCGAGTGCTGCTCCCAGCGACAAGCCGACATCGGCTTCGGGCAGGCCCACACGCACCGCTGCGGGTGCAGCGATGTAGCTCGCACTGGCCGTCATGGCGCCGAGCACCGCTGCGCCGCCGATCGACAGTCCGGCAAGTGTGCCGCCGAAGACTCCAACGGTTCCAAAGACGACCGGCATGGCGATGGCGAACACGACCAGACGGGGCCCCACTGCCTTCAGGGTCCTCAGGCGCTGGGCAGCGAGCGTGCCGAGATCGAGAAGGAAGAGCACGAGCACGCCGGCGAACAGTTCCTTGAAAAGGGGTTCGACCTTTTCGATGCCCTTTTGGTTGGCAAAGCAACCAATCAACAAACCACCGACCAACAACATGATGCTCTTGCCCGTCAGCACCTCGTGGACGGCCGAACGCAGGTCTCGTCCGCCAAGAGCGCGGCTGGCGATCACCATTGCGACGACGATGCCGGGGATCTCGAGAAGCGCGACGAGCGCAGGCAGGTATCCCTCGTCCAACGTTCCGGCTGCTCGCGTGAATGTTTCCGCCGCCGAGAACGTCACTGCCGAGACCGATCCGTAGTGAGCCGCAATCGATGCGGCATCCGCAACGCTCAGTTTGATGAAGGTACGGGCAACTCGGTACGCGACGATCGGTACGAGCAGTCCGATGATGAGGGTGACGAGAGTTGGTGCAGCGATGTCGCCGAAAGATGCCTTGCGCAATTCGATGCCGCCCTTCAGGCCGATCGAGAAGAGCAGGTACGTGGAGAGGAGCGAGGTCACTGCCTCGGGGAAGCGAAGGTCGCTGCGCAGCAACGTGGCGACAAGGCCGAGGGCGAAGGCAAGGACGGCCGGTGAACCGAGGTTCAGGCTGAGAAGTTCCGTGATCGACACGGAGGTGAAATATATGTCTTTTGATACCTGTAATCAAATACAGGTATCAAAAGTCATACGTTTTGGAGGCGCTGCTTTTCCACCGCGATCTTCATGATCACGCGGCCGGTTTCGATCGGAAACGCGTACGGGCTGCCGGTGTAGCGAACTGCGCAAGCGTCGATGTGATCGCGGGCTTCCTGGCCGGCCACTTCTGCGACGAACCGACCCCGTACCTCGGCGTAGGCGTAGGCATTGTCGTCTTTCCAGATTGCGACGGTCACCATTGGGTTGGCCTTGATCGAGTCGTACTTGATGCGACCAAGGTCGGTGTTGATGAGGATGTGATCATCGTCGGCATCGACCCACATCACGTGGCTTGCGATGCGGCCGCTCGGCAGCATGAACGAGAGCGTGCCGAAGTTCTTTCCCCGAGCGAGATCGCGGATGGCGGGGTCGAGTTTCTGGAAGGTCATGCCCCGACGTTAACGGGCAGCGTCGAGCAAACGCTCGCGAAGCTCGCGCTTCAGTACCTTTCCGGCCCCCGAGAGGGGGAGTGGCTCGCCCTGGATTGTCCAGGACTTCGGAACCTTGTAGCCGGCGATGGTCGTGCGCGCGTGCGCGTCGAGCTCTGCTTCGGTCACGCTGCCCACCGTGCACACGACAAATGCATGCACGGCCTCACCCCACACTTCGTGCGGGCGGCCGACCACGGCCACCTGCGTCACTGCCGGGTGAGTGGCGATGGCGTTCTCGACTTCAAGCGAATACACGTTCTCTCCGCCCGAAACAATCATGTCCTTCACGCGATCGGCGAGAAAGACGTAACCATGTTCGTTCATTCGTCCCGCGTCGCCGGATCTGTACCAGCCGTCAACCAATGCATGTGCGGTTGCCTCGGGCTTGTTCCAGTAACCCTGCATCGCCGAATCGCAACGAATCCACAGCTCGCCGACTTCACCCAGGGGGAGTGGATCGCTTGTTTCGGGATGGCGGATCTCGACTTCGACGCCGATGCACGGTCGTCCGACGGATTTCAGAATTTCACCGCCGGTGCGGTGGTCGTGGGCGTTCAGCGCGCACACCGTGGCGGCAAATTCGGTCATTCCATAGGCCTGGAAGAAGCTGAGCTTCGGGTACATCGACATGTAGCGCGCAAGCAGCGCGTCGGGCATGGGTGCCGCGCCGTAGCCCATCAAGGTGAGCGAATCGAACATCGAAGGCTCGAAGTCGGGATGGTGCAGGATCAGGCCGAACATGGTGGGCACTCCGGCAATTGCAGTGATGCGATGCTCGCGAACCGCGTTCATCACGGCCTTTGGCTCGAACCCGGGCAACAGGAAGACGGTGCCACCGGTTGGAATGAGCAGTGCCCAGGTCATGATGCTGCCGACGTGGAACAGCGGCATGAACGCGAGATAGCGCCACCCGGGTTCGATGAGCATGCCCATTTGGCTGCGGTATGTGACGAGGGCGATCGCCCTCTGTGAGAGAACGACCCCTTTGGGGAGTCCCGTTGTGCCGCCCGTGTACATGAGAACGGCAGGGGCGTCGTCATCGGGTTCATCGGGGAGTCCGACCACTTGTTGGCCGGCCATCAAAGAGTCGTATCGAAGGTCGTGCGGGGCATCGACGTCGCCGATGAGCACGACAGTGCGAAGGTGTTCGAGTCGCGGACGGATCTCGTGGATCATCGGTGCGAAAGCCGCGTCGACGAACAGAATCGTCGTCGCCGAGTCGTTCAGGATGTACACGTACTCTTCGGCCGCAAGACGACTGTTCAACGGGTTGATGATCGCCGTTCCGCTGAGGCACGCATGCCACAGTTCGATGTATTCGTGGCACGAACCTGCCAGCACTCCCACACGATCCGAAGGCGCGACGCCGAGCTCGCGCAGCGCGCCGATCAGTTGTGTCACTCGGTCGATGTGTTGTCGGTAGGTGACGTCGTGGCCCTTGGCGAGGTCAACGAGCGCTTGGTCGTCGGCGAACATCAGTCCGCGCTTCAGAATCCGCGAAAAGTTCAGTTCCCCCATGCGGGGCAGAATAGTCGTCTCTAGTTGGACGGAGTCTGCGGCGCGCGACCGGTGGTTCGCGCTGCCGGGGTGCGGAGTGTGATCAGGCGCGCGGTACCGAATGCAGTCGCGAGGGCGATCATCGCCACGGTCAGCGCTCCGTACCACCGTGACGAGGCATCTGTGCCGGCGGCGATCGCGTGCCACGTCACCATGACGAATGCGACGTAGCTGAGCATGTGGATTGCCCGCCATAGTCGCTTCGGAAGCTTCTTCATCATCCACGAGGTCACTTGCACGGCAGCGAGCATCCAAAAGGCCACGACTCCGAGGGCAACGGAACCGGGCTCCCAGGTCGAGGCGAACGGAACGAGGAGGTGTGCGGCAGTGAAGTGCGTGTAGTTGTCGCCGACGAGGGCAAGCATGTGGAGTGCAGTCGAGGCAAGCAGCAGTGATCCCAGCCACCGATGCAAATCGAGGAGCCACGCCGGGCGATCCCAGCCACGGAAGAGCCGTGTCGCCAAAAGGATGCCCCACGCGCAAGTAGTCAAGACAAGAACCCAGGCGACGGTTCCCGACGCACGCGAGACGTACCACCAGAAGTGACTGTTCACCTTGCGTACCTTTCGAAACCGTTCGTGAGAATCGGGCGTCCGTCGATGCGTTCGAACCGGGCCGCAAGACCACGTGATTCGATCAGCAGCCCTGCGGTGGCTGCACCGGCAACGAGAGTTGCCGTGGCGAAGACCTCGGCCCACGCGGCCGTTGATGCAATGACGCTCGACTGGCGAAGAGAAAACGCCGACGCTTCGTCGGTGGGCAGCATGGTCGCGGGATCGATGACGTGGTGACCCCCGTGCCAGCGTTTCGCGTGCGTCGAAGACGTTGCGATCGCACCCGACTTCATGACGATGGTTGACGAGCCAAGGACCGGATGACATTCGGTCTCGATGTCGATGACCCAACCCGCCGCATCGGGGCTGTCACCGATACAGCGGATGTCGCCGCCCATGCTGACCAGTACGCCGGTCGCACCTCCGAGCATCAGGCGCTCGGCGATGATGTCGGCGGCGAGACCCTTGCCGAGGCCGCCCGGGTCGATCGTGGCTCCGTCGAGCAGGCGGCACCAGGTTTCGCCTTCGACGGATTCGATGTACACGCTTGCAGAAGAGGGTTTGCCGTGCGGTGCCGCGGCGGTGCAACTGTGGCCCCCGTCGCCCGACATCGAGGCGGAGTAGCCCGCTTGGATGAGAGCAGGAAGGACGAACGGATCGAAGAGACCTTCGGTTGCATCGAATGCGGCCAGAAGATGCCGAATGAGCACCTCGGTGTCGGACGAGATCCGCACTGCACGACCGCGTGCGGTGTTCAGCCGGTACACGTCGGATGTCGGGATGAAGCGGCTCCACACGGCTTCGAGTCGTGCGGCACAATCACGCGCGGCATTGATCAACGACGAAACCTTGGCGTCATCGTCGGCAAGCACCATGACGTGCGCCGTATTGCCCATTGCCGCAAATCGAACCTCACCCTTGGCCGGGCCGGTTGCGACGAGGGCAAGTTCAGCGCGAGCCACCGCTTGATCCGTTGCTCGGCGCGGGCGGAAGTGTGAGCTGAACCGGCGGTTCAGCAGGGGCGATCGGGGCCACGGTTGCGGGTGTGGTCGGTGCCGGGGCGGCGGTGGCGGTTGGAGACGGCACAACCGGCACCGTTTCATTGACCACTGCTGCAGCAGGGTCTGCGGGTGCCAACGTCACGGGCGTTGTCGCGCCGTTCTCGATCGCTGTGTCGCTGATGGTCGCAACGTTTGAAGCTCCGCTACCCGTCGCATTGACGTTCTTTGTGTTCCCGGCAAGTTGAGTGGGGGTGGTGCTGCCCGTCGGCAGTGTGATCGTTCCCTCGGGTGAAGGGAACTGACTGACGGCAGGTGTCGTTGAGGGTGTCACAACAGCGGCTGCGCCGAGTGGTGCGAGCGCGGAGGGTCCGTTCGCAACCGTGGGGTCAACGGTCGGTGTTTGATCCACCGCGGAGGACTGAACTCGATCGGCTGCACCAAACGCGGCGGTGATGCCGAGAATCGCCGTTGCCGAGAGTCCCGTTGACAGAATTCGTGCCGAGCGAGCGACGTGTCGCTGGCGGCGCGGACGCGGCGTGGGCCGATCAGTCGTCATCGTCGTGCTCACGTTCGCGCTCTTCGTGGTTCTCGTCGTGCTCGCGCTCTTCATGATCGTCATCGTCGTCGTGGTGGCGGCGGGGCGGCGGAGGGGGCGTGAGGTTGCCACTTGATGGCGCACTGACTGCAGCCATGATTTGGCCGTTGACGAGTCGGGCAGAGAATTCGAGCATGCGGGTTGGCGACGTGAGGGTGATGCGAACGTCGTTGCCATCGCGGCTCATCTGGTTGGTCACCTTGTAGCCCGAGCCCGGGGTGATGACGATGTCCTTCACCAGCAGTTTGGTTCCGTTGATGACAAGCGTGATGGTGGCCGCGTCGCCGACCTTGAACTGCTTTTCGATGTTCGGCGCAACCGTTGTCGTTGGGGTTGCGCCCGGTGCCGTGGTGGTGGGTGCGGGTGCGACGGTTGTCGGGCTCGCGACTTCGGTGGTTTCGGTGGCGGTCAGGTTGGCCTGAGCCTGTTTGATCCCGCCGGTCGCTGCGCCCGTGGCGCCCGCCGTCGACGATGCCGTCCCGGACGTCGATCCATTCGACTGTGTCGAGGGCGCGGCTGCGGCCGACGAGACACGTGGAGAAACCACGACCGGGTTCACCATCGGTGGGTTGTTGCCCGTGATGAGGTCGGCAACGCCATCGGCGGAGAGTTCGGCGACGGAGCCGGGGGTTGCCCCGTCGCCCAGCGGCGTGACGCCGCCCTGCGCCTCGAGGCCGACCACCGTTGCAAAGGCGGGGGAGCCTTTCGCCGATGATTCGGTGTTGAGGATCGAAGAGTTCAAGACGAGGGCCGCACCGCCGGTAGCGAGAACACCGACGATGGAGAGGGAGGTGGCAAGGCCTGCTTTCATGCGAATCAACCTAGGAAACGCAAATCAAGCGGATGGCCAGCAGAAATCCAAGAAACGTCCAATTTTTGCGAACCCGCGTCACGGTGGGTTGCTTCAGCGACAATGGGGGCGTGAAGGTGCTGCTCGTCGAGGATGACACGTCGATTGCTGCCGTGGTCACCAGGGGCCTGGCTGATGCGGGTTTCGAGGTGCTCCACGTTGAAAGCGGCGCCGCGGCTCTGGTTGCCGAGAATTACGACTTCGTTTTGCTCGACCTCGGCCTCCCCGACACCGACGGTCTCGATGTGTGTCGTGCTCTTCGTGCCAAGTCTTCGGTGCCCGTCATCATCGTGACTGCGCGAAGTGACGAGCTCGACCGCGTGGTTGGACTCGAACTAGGTGCGGACGACTACGTCATCAAGCCGTTCGGCATGCGCGAACTCATCGCGCGAATCCGTGCGGTCTTGCGCCGTGGTGATCAATCCGATCCGGCATCGCCAAGTTCCGACATCATCGTCGGCGATCTGGTCATCAACGACAAGACCCGCGAGGTCCGGCTCGCGGGAGAGCAGTTGTCGCTGACTCCCAAGGAATTCGACCTGCTCGTGTATCTCGCGGCCGATCCCAACGTTGTGCACCGTCGTCACGACATTCTCGAACACGTCTGGGACACCGAGTGGTACGGCCCGACGAAGACCCTCGATGCGCACGTCGCGGCTCTCCGCAAGAAGTTGGGCAGCCAAGACTGGATCGAAGCCGTTCGCGGTGTCGGGTTTCGCCTCAGGGTTCAGTCGGCGTGAGGCGGCGACTCATCCTTGCCGTCGTCGGCCTGGTTGCGTTGATTCTCTTCGTTCATGACGTGCCGCTGCGAAGCCATCTGAAGCGAGTCGAACGCGATCGTGTCATCACCGCACTCGAGCGCGATGCGTCGACCCTTGCCGCCAAGGCGCAACGCCTGCTTGCACAAGACGATCCTGCCAACGCGCAAACCGACTCCGGGATCACGCTTGCAACGCTGGTCGACGATTACAACGCGTCGTCCGAAGCATCGGTCATCGTCGTCGATGCGAACGGTGCGGTGCAGGTTGCGACCGACCCCACCGTTGTCGCCGGTGCTTCGTACCTGAACCGTCCCGAGATCGCGTCGGCGCTGCTCGGCAACTCGGCCGTCGGCACGCGACGCAGCGAAACCCTGGGTCAAGACCTCGTCTATTCGTCGGTTCCCGTCCTCACCACCGACAGCGTGATCGGGGCGGTGCGCCTGACGTATCCCGAATCCGTCGTCGATGCCCGCGTTGCCGATCGCCTACGGGGACTTGTTCTTCTTGCGGCGATATCGCTCGGACTCGCGTTCTTCGCCGCCTTCGTCGTTGCAACCAGCGTCGTGCGCCCATTGCGACGCCTCCGCACCCAGAGCGACACGATCGCTGCGGGTGACCTGTCGGCGCGGGCAACGGTCGAGGGTCCGGCTGAGGTTCGCGAACTTGCAACCTCGTTCAATGAAATGGCGGCCAGGGTTGAACAGACACTTGCCGAGCAGCGAAGTTTTGCGGGTGATGCATCGCACCAACTTCGTACGCCGCTCACTGCACTGCGGCTGCGTGTCGAACAGGCGTTGTCCACGGTTGCAGACGATCCCGATCGTCGCGCGGGCGAAGTCGCCGACGACCTCGAAGCCGCCGTGTCCGAACTCGAACGGCTTTCGCGACTTGTCGAGCAACTTCTCGCGCTTGCCCGTACCGAGGCACCCGGAGCGGTCGTGCAGGTCGACGTTGATGCACTCGTCGATTCGCGCGTCGACATGTGGAGGCCGCTTGCCGAAGAACGCGGGATCGGACTCGTGGTCGAAGGCGAACAGGGGCAGTTCGTCGAGGCAATGCCGGGAGCACTCGAGCAGATCATCGACAACTACATCGACAACGCCCTCGACTATGCCCCCGCCGGCACCGCGATCACGATCGTTGTCACGCGGTCGGGAAGCGAAACTGCGGTTGCCGTCATGGATCACGGACCCGGAATGCCGGCAACCGCACGCGAGCGGGCCTTTGACCGCTTCTGGCGCGGACCCGAGAGCCAGAATCGTCCCGGAGGCAGCGGGC
>CAZKVD010000046.1:0-13315 GCA_964556145.1 uncultured Bifidobacterium sp.
CCCACGTACGGGCCCTCGGTGTTTTCGCGGATGACGATGAAGTCGTGCGGCTTCGAGTGACCGGGCGCGGTGCCGATGAACGGGCGCTGGTTCACGAACAGATCGAGCTCGAAACGCATCTTCAGCAGAAGACCTCGCTCGATGACTCCGGGCGGAACGTCGGGCGTGCCGACCGCGCCGAGAAGAATCGCGTCGAAATCGCGCAACTGGCTCAGCGTGGCGTCGGACAGGATCTCGCCGTCGCGCAGGTACCGCGCGCCGCCGAGGTCGAAATCTGTGGTCGCGATGTCGACCCCCGCCGCGCGAATGACCTTCAGGGCTTCGGTGGTGACTCCGGGCCCGATGCCGTCGCCACCAATGACTGCAATGCGATGTGCCATAGGCGCGCAAGGCTACCGACTGTGCCGTTAGCCTTTCCCCATGGCTCGCCACCAGTTGACGCAGGTCGCCTACGACCGTCTGAAGGCCGAATTCGACGACCTCACCACGCGAGGCCGCATCCAGGTGGCTGAGAAGATCGAACGCGCCCGCGAAATGGGTGACCTGTCGGAAAACGGCGACTACCACGCGGCCAAAGACGAGCAGGGTCACATGGAGGCCCGCATCCGAACACTCGAGGCCATCCTCGACGACTTCGAAATCGTCGCTGCTGGCGAACACGGGCAGGTATCGATCGGCTGCACCGTCACCATCCTCTACGACGGCGACAGTGACGACATGGCCGAGCGCTATTTCATCGGCCACATCGAAGAGCGCCGCGAGGGTGTCGAAATCATGAGCCCGAAAGCCCCGCTCGGTGCGGCATTGCTCGAACGTCGTGTTGAAGAATGGGTCGAGTACGAGGCCCCCAACGGCAGCAAGTTGCGTGTGCGCATTCTTGCCGTCGAACACCACGACTGATCCGTGACCCACACCGAACCCCAAACCCCCCTTCTTCCCCCCGGCCGCGAAGTGTCGCTGCCCGGACGCGGAACCATGTTCTTCCGCGAGGTCGCCGGCCCGCCGGGCGCCCCGACGTTGCTGCTTCTCCACGGTTGGACCGCCACGGCCGACCTCAATTTCTTCACCTGCTACCAGGCATTGGGTGAACACTTCCGCGTCATTGCCCCCGACCAGCGCGGCCACGGCCGCGGCATCCGTTCGAACAAGCCTTTCAGTCTCGCGGCATGTGCCGACGATGCCGCGGCACTCGCCGACCATCTCGACATTCCCACCTTCATCCCCGTTGGCTACTCGATGGGTGGAACCGTCGCGCAGTTGTTGTGGAAGCGACACGAAGCACGCGTGCGCGCGCTGGTGCTTGCCGCCACTTCGGGCTACTTCGTCTCGACCCGACAGGAGCGCCTCTCGTTCCTCGGCCTGCACGGCCTTGGTGTGCTTGCGCGCGTCACTCCGGCGAGCGCACGCGAACGCATCACCGAACGCGTCTATCTGCAACGCAAGGTCAGCGACTGGGAGCCCTGGGCGGCTGCCCAACTGCAGCAGCACGAATGGCGCACCATCCTCGAAGCAGGCGGCGCGCTGGGATCGTTCAACTCCCGAGACTGGATTCGCTCGGTCGATGTTCCGTCGAGTGTTGTCATCACCACTCGCGATCGCGTCGTTCCGGTGAAACGTCAGATGAGACTCTTCGAAGCGCTCCCCCGCGCCGAGGCATTCCGCGTCGAGGCCGACCACGACGCCGTCTACGCAAAAGCCGACGAATTCGTTCCCACACTCGTGCGGGCTTGCCGCTCGGCCGTCGAGCGCGCGAAAAACTGACCACCCCGTGGGAACCAACAAGAACTCTCCCCTGTCATCGCGGCGGCGCCTCGGCCGCAACACCGAAATCGCAAAGCTGGGCGTCAAGGTCGGTACAAACTACGCCACCACCGCAGCACGGAAACTCTTCGCTTCCGCAGAACGCAAAGAAGCCCTGAACCACGATCGCGAGATGAAGAACGCGGCCGAAATCGCCGAACGGCTGGGCAACATGAAGGGCGCATTGATGAAGCTGGGCCAAATGGCCAGCTATCTCGACCACGGCCTCCCCGAGCCGCTGCGCCTGGCACTCGCTGAGCTGCAGAACAATGCGCCACCCATGAGCGGCGAACTGGCGCGACAGGTCATCGAGGAAGAATTCGGCTCACCAGTCGACAAGTTGTTCGTCGACTGGGACGACGAACCGATTGCGTCGGCCTCGATCGGGCAGGTTCACCGCGCGATCATCATCGATCCCGCGACCGGCGAACAGCACGCAGTCGCAGTGAAAGTGCAGTACCCCGGCGTCGCCGATGCGATTGCGGCCGACCTGAAAAACGCCGACCTGCTTGGCGCAGTTCTCGCATTCGGATTCAAGGCATTCGAACCCGATGAGTTGGTCGCCGAAATCAAGGAACGCCTCGCCGAGGAGCTCGACTACACCCGTGAGGCGAAAAATCAACAAGAGTTCGCCGACTTCTACACCGACCATCCCTTCGTCCACGTTCCGCGCATCCATGCACACCTCTGCTCGTCGCGCGTCATCACCTCGGATCTGGTGATCGGCAGTTCGTGGGCCGATCTGATGGAACAACCCCAGCCCGTCCGCGACCGTGCGGCCGAGACCATCTTCCGGTTCGTCTTTCGATCGCTCTACCGCTTCCGCGCGTTCAACGGCGACCCGCACCCGGGCAATTACATCTTCCACCTCGACGACCCCGAGAACGTTCGGATCACGTTCCTCGACTACGGCCTCGTCAAACATTTCACTGAAGACGAGATGACCGTCTTCAAGAACATGATCTCGGCCGCCGCCATCAACCACGACGTCGAAGCCTTTCGCCGCATCATCGAAGACGCCGGCTTGCTGAAACCCGATGCTCCCGTCACAACCGACCAGATCGGTGACTACTTCTCGCACTTCTACGCCCCCGTGCGTGAATCACACGTGATGCACTGGACTCCCGAATACTCGTCGTCCATCGTTCGACACACCTTCGATCGTTCGAGCCCCATCGCAAACTATGCGTCGGTACCACGCGCGTTCGTCTTCATCCAACGCATCAATCTCGGCCTGTACGCGCTGCTCGGCGAACTTCACGCCAACGGCAACTACCGCCGCATCGCCGAAGAGCTGTGGCCGATGGTCAACGCGGCACCATCGACGCCACTGGGCGAGGCCGAAGCGACTTGGTTGGCATCACGCGGCTGACATGACCCCCTCCCCGCACACGTGGTCGGACCAAACCTCCGGGGAAATTTGATCGAAGTGATCTATGCGATCAACGCAGACTCAATCAACGTCTTTCACGCGCAACCCACCAGACCGCCGGCCAGGAAAGGAAAGTGACCCAATGACCAGATCCAACGAAATCACCCAGAAAGAAGTCATATTCGTCGACTCTCGTGAAGAGATGAATGCGGCTTGCCGGAAACTCGGGCCGAATGAGGTCATAGTGCTACGCGGCACCGATCCGGAGATCGTCGATTACATGGTGAACTTCGAGTGGACCGACGAAGACGAGGCATGCCTGCAGGCTGATCTCGAAGAGAACTAATTCCGCGGAACGTCCGCAGGGAATTACATACGGCCGTAGAGCGGACGCATCTGGTGGTAGTGCCACGGTACGGAAACCAGGCGACCGGAGCCCGACAATGTCACGTAGGCAGTGGGATCACCCTCGAAACTGAAGAGCGCATGTGTCGTCCAGTCGTCGTCGAAGGCCATGAAGTGAACCCCGTCGCCTTCGGGGCTGAACGTGATGACGCCACTGCGACCATGTGAGGTTCCGTTGTGCACGGCCACTGCGATTTCACCGTTCGCCCCGACCGTCAGCGAGTCGAACCACGTCACCGGCAGAGGGTGCGTGAAGATGCAGTCACCGAACGGAACGTCGGGTTCGGCCAACACTCCGGGCGACGTGATGCGCCGCATGAACAATCTGCCCGTCAGGTATTCCGTCCAGTACAACTTCGATCCATCGGGCGAAATGCCGATGCCATTCGTCGGCACCGCCGAGCGAATCACGCGCGTCACCGTCGACATGTCGGCGGGTACGTAATAGATACCCGTTTCGTCAGCCTTGCGAGAGTCGTGGTCGCTCACTCCGATGTCGGTGAACCAAAAACCACCCGACGAATCGAACACCAGATCGTCGGGCGCACGCAGGCCATGTCCCTCGCACTGGGTGAGAATGTCAACGCACTCACCCGTTGCGACATCGATGCGTTGAATGCTTCCGCCACGGTAGGCAAGCCGCGACACGTCGACACCCGGCATCGAGCCAAGTACGCCCGGCTTCAGTAGCCCACCCATGTTCGCGCAGTAGAGGTACCCATCGGGCCCGAACGCAAGACCGTTGGGCATTCCTTCGGGTTCGCTGATCACCTTTTTCATGCCGTCGGGCCACACCTGCACGACGGCATTGCCCAACAATTCGCTGAGCAACACCGAGCCGTCGGGCATCAGTACCGGCCCCTCGGGAAACTTCAGGCCGTCAACCCATGTCGTGACCGCCATGACTAGCGCTCTTGTTCCGTAGGTCGCACCAACAAGTCGTTCACGGCCACACCGGCCGGCCGCGTGACCACAAAGGTCACCGTCTCGGCAACCTCGGCTGCGGTCATACTGGGCATCGCTTCGAGGGTTGTCCGGATTTTTTCAAGCAGATCGGGTCGAATCTTGTAGATCATCTCCGACTCGGTCATACCGGGCGCCACGATCGAGACCCGCACGTGCTTCGATGCAAGCTCCTGACGCATTCCGTCGCTGAACGCATTGACCGCGAACTTCGTCGCCGCATAGACGGAACTGCCCGGCAA
This sequence comes from uncultured Bifidobacterium sp., assembly GCA_964556145.1. GTDB lineage: Bacteria > Actinomycetota > Acidimicrobiia > Acidimicrobiales > Ilumatobacteraceae > F1-20-MAGs119. Next base: position 4,783 of record CAZKVD010000046.1, read on the forward strand.
CGCCTTGCGGCCCGCAACCGACGAGATATTGACGATGTCGGCAACACCGCGCGGACCCTTCGCCGCTTCGATCAGATGCCGCAATGCAACGTGCGTGCAGTTCAACACGCCCATCACGTTGACATCTACCATTTCCTTCCACTCCTCGAGCGTGATCTGCGTTGCATAGCCCGTCAGACCAAGGCCCGCGTTGTTGACCAGAATGTCGAGACGGCCGAAACGCGACACGACCTCGGCCACCATCGATTTCACCGACTCGGCATCGGCGACATCACAAGCCACCGCATGGATGTTCGCGTGCGCCGCGGCCAATGCATCGAGGCGATCCTTGCGCCGCGCCGTTGCCACCACCGTTGCACCCTGCGCAGCAAGATCAACCGCAATTGCCTCACCGATTCCCGACGACGCGCCCGTCACCACAGCTACGCACCCGTTCAGATTCCCCATGTGTCCCCCTCGCGACATCCCGAACTTTAGACACCCTCTCACGCACACATTGAGGCGTGATACCGTTTGAGCACGTCGGAATTCGCGCTTCCGCGTTCAAGCACGGCCTGACCCGTGAAAACATTCGCCACGCAGTAGGCCACCCGGCCGGCAACGTCATCGAAGTCGATGACGGCCCCCTCCTCAAGTACGAGTTTGTGGGATACGACCTAGCAGCGAACGAGATCGAGATCGTGATTGAGATCTCTGATCTCGACATTCCGGAAGTGATTCACGCCATGAAGCGGCGCCCCAACTTTCCCTCTCGAAGGAGGTACTGAATTGAAGAAGAAGGCACAAACGCGTCGTCGTCGCACGCTGAGCGGCGAAGAGTTCGTCGCCATGTTCGCCCCCGGAGTCCTCGAGGATTTGGCGGAACGAAACAGGACGATGGGTCCGTTTGAGCCCGATCCTTCTACAAACTCCCCGGAACTCGACGCGCGGATCGATCGCTGGGTCGAGGGTTACTGCGCCTCGGGCCACGACCCCAACTACACAGGACCCGACGACGAATGACGAGAGGTCAGAGGGTGCGAACGTAATCGAGGCCGATGTCGAGAATCGGCGCCGAGTGAGTCAGGCCACCAACCGACACGTAGTCGACACCCGTGGCGCCAACGGCCCCCGCGGTTGCCAACGTCAAGCCTCCGCTGGCTTCGAGGAGAACCTTGCGGCCGGTCGTCGACGAGTGTTCCCGCGAAATCGCCACAGCCTCGCGCAGAACGTCGGGTGGCATGTTGTCGAGCAGCACCAGGTCGGCCCCCGCCGACAGTGCCTCACGCAGCTGATCGAGCGTGTCGACTTCGATTTCGACCGTGATGTGCGGTGCGTGTTCACGCACCGCCCGGAACGCCGCCGCAACTCCCCCGGCGGCGGCGATGTGGTTGTCCTTCACCAGTGCGGCGTCCGACAGGCTCATGCGGTGGTTTTGTCCGCCACCGCAGCGCACCGCGTATTTCTCCAACTTGCGCAGACCGGGAGTCGTCTTGCGCGTGTCACGCACAACCGCCCCGGTACGGGCCAACTGGTCGGCCCATTCGCGCGTCGCCGTGGCAACACCACTGAGGTGACAGAACAGGTTCAAGGCCGTGCGCTCGGCGGTCAGCAGACTGCGGGTGGGTGCCTCGGCACGCAGCAACTGGGAGTCGCGCAACACCACGTCACCATCGCGTACGAGTGGCTCGTACGACAGGTTCAGCGTGCCGCACATCATTTCCAGGACTGCTGCGACCACGGGGACACCGGCGATGCAACCGGGCTTGCGTGCGGTGAACACCACTTGGCTGCGATGGTCGTACGGGACGGTGGAGTGCGTGGTGACGTCGTAGCCCCCGTCGAGGTCCTCGAGAATCGTGTCGCGAACGAGTCGCTCGATGTAAGCAGGCGGCAAACCGACGTCGTGGAGGCGACGGTCGAGTTGCGCGGACAACTGGTGGAACGACTGCTGGTGAGCGTGTGTCATGACTCGAACCCCATGGTTCCATCCTCGCACCGCACGGTGATGTGACGCACCCATTCGTCGCGCGGTTCGGGGTGATCGACGCGTCGATGGCACCCGCGGCTCTCGCTGCGAAGTTCGGCCGAACCAATGACGGCCGCCGCAACGGTCAACAGATTGGTGGCCTCGAACGAGTCGAGCGACGGTGCGACGTCGACGTTGGCCCCCGCGGCGAGGTCGTCGACGATCTCACGCGCCACCGCGAGGCCATCGGGCCTGCGCAACACACCGACATTGCGGCTCATGGTTTCGCGCAGCACGCGCCGATCCTGCGGATCGAGCAACGCACCGCCGACCATTTCGACCGGAGGACACTTCTCGGGCAACAACCAGCTCAGTTCGCGACCGACTCGGGTTCCCGACACAACACCCTCGGTGAGCGAGTTCGAGGCCAAACGATTCGCACCGTGCACACCGGTGCAGGCAACTTCGCCAACTGCGAAGAAACCCGGGAGGGACGTCATGCCGTTCAAACCTGCGGTGATGCCGCCGCAAAAGTAGTGCGCTGCGGGTGCAACCGGAATGAGATCGCGTGACGGCTCGATGCCGAACTGCCGACACGAGGCGGTGATCGTCGGAAAGCGGGCTTCGAACTCATCGCCCATCGCCCGTGCGTCGAGAAACACGTGGTCATCGACGCCGCCGGCCGATTCGGCCATTCGCTGCGAGATCGCCGCAGCCACGACGTCGCGCGGCGCCAGGTCTTCGAGCGGATGCGCACCTTCCATCACTCGACGCCCCGCACCGTCGACCAAAATCGCACCCTCGCCGCGAACGGCTTCGCTGATCAAAGCCAACTGACCCTTGGCATCGGACCCCTGCCACAGGACCGTCGGGTGGAACTGGATGAACTCCATGTCGGCAAGTTCCACGCCGGCGCGCAACGCCAACGCCAACCCGTCACCGGTGACCGCCGGCGGGTTCGACGTCGATGCAAACACCTGACCAAGACCACCCGTGGCAACGACAACCGCACGCGCAGTGATGTGACCGACATCGAGAACCGAACCGTCGGGATTCAACCGCGCGACACGAACGCCCACTGCGCGGCGCACACCGTTGCGGTCGAAGCCGATCAACAGATCGAGGGCGAACGTGTGCTCCATCACCTGCACACCCGCATTCATCGCCGACTGGTCGAGCGTGCGCTGCACCTCGGCGCCCGACTGGTCGCCGCCTGCGTGCACGATGCGTCGGTGCGAGTGGCCGCCTTCGCGGGTCAACGCGGGTCCGCCGTCGGCACCGGGATCGAATGCCGCACCCAACTTCATCAGGTAACGAATTGCAGTCGGGGCCTCGGCAACCAGTGTGCGCACGTTGGCTTCGTCGCATAATCCCGCGCCTGCAGCAAGCGTGTCGGCCACGTGGGCCTCGAGAGAATCCTTCGGGTCGAGCACCGCAGCCAAACCACCTTGTGCCCATTGCGTGCTGCCTGCGGCTAGTTCGCCCTTTGTCACCAGCACCACTTCGCGCACCGGACGCATTGCCAACGCAGCGGCCAAACCCGCGGCACCGCTTCCCAACACCACCACGTCGATGTCCCGTTCCCAGGTGGGCGCTGGAGCTGCCAGCTGGGTTGGCAGCGCGACGCCAAACGGTGCGCTGTGCACCTACTCCCCCGTTTTCGACGGCGTGCCGAGCGCGATCATGCGCTCGACCGACAGCCGCGCACGCTCGGCTACATCGGCGGGGACCGTGACTTCGTCGCGTCCGGTCTTCAGGCACGCAAGCAACTTCTCGGGCGTGATCATCTTCATGTACTTGCACACCGCTGCGCGGTTGACCGGTTCGAAGATCACGAGCGGATTCGACTTCTGCAACTGGTGGATGATCCCCGTCTCGGTGGCGATCAGAACCTTCTTTGCCTTGGTCTTCACCGCCAGGTCGCTCATTCCGCCGGTCGACAGGATGTGCGTGCGCTCCTTGGGCACCGCGCCCGATTCCACGAGGTACAGCGCGCTGGTGGCACAACCACATTCGGGGTGGATGTATAGGTCGGCTTCGGGCTCTTCCATCACGCGGCGCCGCAGTTCGGCTCCGTTGATACCGGCGTGCACGTGGCATTCACCCATCCAGATGTGCATGTTGTCGCGCGCCAACGTGCGCTGAACGTGCGCACCGAGGAACTGGTCGGGGCAAAACAGAATCTCGCGGTCGGCGGGAATCGATGCCACCACCTCGACTGCGTTTGACGACGTGCAACAAATGTCGGTTTCGGCCTTCACCTCGGCCGTGGTGTTCACGTAGCTCACCACGACGGCACCCGGATGCTGCGCCTTCCACGCCCGCAACTGCTCGCCGTTGATCGTTTCGGCCAGCGAACAGCCGGCCTTTTCGTCGGGAATCAGCACCGTCTTGTCGTAGGCCAGGATCTTCGCGGTCTCGGCCATGAAGTGCACGCCGCAAAAGATGATGGTCGAGGCATCGGCCTTGGCCGCGATGCGCGACAACGCCAGCGAGTCACCCACGTGGTGGGCAACGTCTTGAATCTCGGGCACCTGATAGTTGTGCGCCAAGATCACCGCATCGCGCTGGGCGGCAAGCGCCCGCACTTCGTCGGCCCATGCCGCGACATCGAAAGCGCCCTGAACCGCCGTCACGCCCCCAAGGCTACGGGCTAGGTGCCGCTCCAGAACGACGCAACTCCCTCGGCGAGCGGACCTCGGGCCTCGCCGGCATCGAAGATCGGCGTCTCTGCGTCGTCGCGGAACCGCAATACCGACGCCACCCCGCCATCAGCCACGACAATCACCAACCGCACGCGCCGACGCTCGGGGTGCTGACTGGGTGCACCATCGGGCTCACTCGCCCCCTCGGCAATCGGTGCCGCCCACCCGCACGTCACCAACGCCGCGGCATCGAACATGCGCGCACACGCCGACTCGGGAACTTCGAGCAACTGGTAGATGTCGCCGTGTTCCAGCACGAACGACAACTGCAGTTCGTCACCGCGGAAATTGATGCCGTACAAGCGGGCCTTGGCCAGGTCGAATGCGGACTCGCTCTCACCGAGCGACTCGTGGATTCTCGCCTCGACCAAGGCGGCAAGCTCAATGGGGGTAACGGGACCGGTTTTCTGTTCGTTTGTCATGCCCCCATGTGTGCGCGGGCGCGACGAAACGCGTCAGTCGAAAATCAACGCGAACAACGCACGTGCGTACATGTCGTTGAAAGTCGTTGCGTCAACTGCACGTTCGCCCAACTCGAGCATCGAATACCCGTGCACCATTGCCAGATGCAACCCCGCCACCGCCGTCGGATCCAGATCTGTCTTCATCAAGCCGCGAGCCTGTGCATCCGCGATGATCGCGCGGAGCTCTTCGAGCGCCTCATCGCGCTCGACGGTAATCTTCGCCGCCAACTCAGGCCGCGCCACGGCCTCGCCGACGTCGCTGTTGCGCTCGAGACGCATCTGAGTTCGCTCGGGAACGAACACCGCGTTGAGCACGCCCTTGATCACCGCGCGAAACTCGGCAGGTGTAGAGCACTTCCGCGCCGCCTCGGCGAACACATCCATGAATCCACCGAACCTGTCGCTGAACCGCCGCGCCAACGCCTCGTCGACCAAGCCCTGGCGATCGCCGAAGTAGTAGCGAATCATCCCCTGCGACACGCCGGCCTCGTGGGCCACCGCCACGACCCGCAGCGAGGCAGTCCCCGACTGATCAATCGCTCTCAGCGCGGCAGCCACGATGCGCTCGCGCACCGGATCCTGATTCTTTGCCATCAACAACATTCTGCCTCGATCGACGGGGACTTTATAAGACGATTTGTTTACATCTTACTAGATTTATGGTACGTTTTGTGTATGCGAAGTAAACCAAAATTCTTCACCCTGCTTGCACTCTCGCTCCTTGGCGTCTCGAGCACTCCGAACTTGTCTCGGATTGCGTTGGCTGTCGCAGTCCAGCCATCGAGCGTCTCTTCGGCATCGGTATCGGGCTGGCAGAACACGAACATCATCGCCATCAAGGCAGGCGGCAAAGGCGCGTGCGCGATCCAAGGATCCAGTCCGAGCGCAACGTCGGGAGTTCTTTACTGCTGGGGTGCGTCAACGATTCTCGGCACCGGTGCAACTTCTGATTCCAACACGCCGGTACAAGTGTCGTCGGCGAATGGCTTCACCAATACGGCCGTCACCGCAGTCGCCATGAATGAAGAGCATGCGTGTGCCATCGAGGCTGGCCAGGCATGGTGCTGGGGAGCAGGTTACGCCGCAAGCAGTTTCGGTGTGCTTGGTGCCGGTTCGACAACCTCACGCACACCGGTCAAGGTCTCTGCAAACGCAGGTTTCGACAACGACGGCGCCAGTGGTGATGACGTCACGGCGATCGACGTCACGTATGCCCGCTCATGTGCGATCGAAGGTGGAGAGGTTTTCTGCTGGGGAGACAACATGTTTGATCGCCTCGGTGCGGGACCCAGCGGTCCAGCGAGCTCAAATGTTCCACTCCGCGTAGCCGACACTTCACCAGCGGGGTTCCAAGCCGCAACAGCGACATCTCTCTCGGTCGGTTTCAGCCACGTCTGTGCTGTCGCATCAGGATCAGCATATTGCTGGGGCATTAACTCTAGTTCCCAGCTCGGCAACACGACACCCGGAGCAGGTCTGCCGACGAAGACCGCGCAAGGTGGCTTTGTCACGTCGAACAGCAACGTTTCTTCGATTGCTTCCGGCAGTGCCCACACGTGCGCGATTCAAAGCGGTAAGGCCTACTGCTGGGGTTCGGGATTGAACTATCGGACAGGCAGCGGTGCGACGTCTGACGTCACAACTCCAGCTGCGGTGGTCGCCGGCGGTGGTTTTCTCAATACGTCCAACGTGACGGCCGTTTCAAGCGGCGAGAAGCACTCCTGCGCCATCGAATCCGGGAAACTTTATTGCTGGGGAAACAATCCAAATGGAGAACTCGGCGATGGCACGACGACCACGCAGAGCGCCCCCGTGCTTGTCTCATCGTCTGTCCTCCCTGGATTTTCAAACAATGGACAGGTCACCGCAGTTTCGGCATCGGCTGGAGGCGGCTACGGCTTCACATGCGCGATAGAGAACATGGTTGCCTATTGCTGGGGTGCCTCAGCGGATGCGCGTCTTGGGTTGGGTCAGGTTTATGGAAATCAGACAAAGCCCGTCAAGGTTTTTGTCGCGACTGCCCCAGCTGCACCTGCAAGCCTCAGTGTCATGACTGGAAACGCTCAGTTGACAGTCAGCTTCTCGAAGCCATCGGATGGCGGCTCAGCTATCACCAGCTATGAGTACACGCTGGACAATGGAGTCACAACAACTTCGTTCACGTCAAGTTCAAATTATGTGTCCACAACTATCTCGAATCTCACCAACGGCACGCAATACACCATCAAGGCCCGAGCAAATAATGCAATCGGTGCAGGAGCATGGAGCAGCGCTGTCAATGGCACTCCATCTGCGTCAAGCGGTGGTGGCGGGAGCAGCGGCGGTGGCGGGAGCAGCGGCGGTGGATCGTCCGGTCCGTCGCCGACGACCGTGAGTGGCGTTGTGGCAACCGCAGTCTTGAAGGGATCGGCAGTTGAAGTCTCATTCTCAAACTTGCCCGCCGCAGGCCTCACCTCCGTTTCCGTCACGGTGGCGCCGAGTTCGTTCGATCTCATTACTCCCGGGACGGGGGGGACGTACACCACCTACACAGCAAGAGTTTTTTCGGGCGCCACGCTTCCCACTGTGACAAACAACGGTTTTAAGGTCAGTATCTCCTCGATGTTCAAACTCAATTACACAAATGGAATTCCTGGAGCACCTATACAAGAAAACTTCACGGCTAACGGTTCTTACAAGGTTGCGTTCACGGTTTTGGGATCAGCCACGCCGACTTATGCGAACGGTTGGCGCGCCGCAAACAACCAACCACCGACGTTCGAGACTTTGGCCGTAACGGCAGATACACCGGCGACCACCGCGGCACCGGCGACGACCGCGGCACCGGCAACCACCGTGGCAGCAACAACGACCACGGTCGCGAACGTGTTCGCTGCAGCCAAGCCCGGCATCACGGTGACCGACACCAAGGTCTACACCGCCCCACCGGTCGAGGTTGCCGCGTCGTCGGCGATCAACGTGCTGACCCCGGCTCAGGCCAAGGTCATGGACATCGAAACCAAGACCCCGGCGATCTGCCTGCCCAACGACGATGAGCTGGTGTTCATCGACGAAGGCAAATGCATCGCCGAAGTGGTCAACGCCAAGACCCGTGCGGTGCTCCGCACCTTGAAGACCACTGTCGTCGCCGATGACATCAGCGAAGTCAAGGTCGGCAATGCGATCGTGACGCTGGCCCCGATCTACTTCGACGCAATGTCGTCAGCGTTGGATGCCCGGGCAATGGCCCGCATCAAGGCGATCAAGTCGAAGGTGTCAGCAGCCGGTTCGGTGTTGCTCATCGGTCACTCGGGCACGCTGAACGGCAACACCCCGGCAAACGTGGCGATCTCCAAGGCACGTGCGACTTCGACGCTCGCAGCGTTGAAGTCGATCGGAGCCAAGGGACCGTTCGCCGTCAGTGGTGTCGGCGCTCT
>CAZKVD010000047.1:0-13212 GCA_964556145.1 uncultured Bifidobacterium sp.
CGTCACCCAGGCCGTCATCACGGTGCCCGCATACTTCGACGACGCGCAGCGCACCGCCACCAAAGAGGCCGGACAGATTGCGGGCCTCGAAGTCTTGCGCATCATCAACGAGCCAACCGCCGCAGCGCTTGCCTACGGATTGGAAAAGGGAAGCGAAGACGAGACCGTCTTGGTGTTCGACCTCGGAGGTGGAACCTTCGACGTGTCGGTGCTGGAAATCGGCGACGGCGTGTTCGAAGTGAAGAGCACGCATGGTGACACCAGCCTCGGCGGCGACGACTGGGACCAGCGCGTCATCGATTGGCTCGTTGCTCAATTCAAGGCCGCTCACAACATCGACCTCGGCAACGACCGCATGGCGGCGCAGCGTCTGAAGGAAGCCGCCGAAAAGGCAAAGATCGACTTGTCACAGGTGCAGCAAACACAGATCAACCTTCCGTTCATCACGGCAACCCCCGAAGGTCCGTTGCATCTCGACGAAACCTTGACGCGCGCGAAGTTCCAGGAAATGACGAGCGATCTCATCGAGCGTTGCCGCATTCCCTTCGAGCAGGCGATCAAGGACGCGGGTCTGTCGAAGGGTCAGATCAACCACGTCATTCTCGTCGGTGGATCCACCCGCATGCCCGCCGTGCAGGATCTCGTGCAGTCACTCACCGGGAAAGAGCCGAACAAGACGGTGAACCCCGACGAAGTGGTTGCCGTTGGTGCGGCCATCCAGGCAGGCGTGTTGAAGGGTGACGTGAAGGACGTTCTTCTTCTCGACGTCACGCCTCTCTCGCTCGGTATCGAAACCAAGGGCGGCGTGATGACGAAGCTGATCGAGCGCAACACCACCATTCCGACGCGGCGCACCGAGGTGTTCACGACCGCCGAAGACATGCAGCCGTCGGTGGAAATCCACGTGCTGCAGGGCGAGCGCGAGATGGCGGCGTACAACAAGACACTCGGCAAGTTCCAACTCGTCGACCTTCCGCCCGCTCCGCGTGGCGTTCCGCAGATCGAGGTCACCTTCGACATCGACGCAAACGGCATCGTGCATGTTGCGGCCAAGGATCGCGCCACCAACAAAGAGCAGTCGATGACCATCACGGGCCAGTCGTCGCTCGACAAGGATGCGATCAACCAGATGGTGAAAGACGCCGAGGCGCACGCCGACGAAGACCGCAAGCGTCGAGCCGAAGCAGAAGTGCGCAACAATGCCGACTCGCTCGTGTACCAAACCGAAAAGGTATTGCGAGAGCAGGGTGACAAGGTCAGCGCCGACGAGAAGGCTGCGGTGGAAACACCATTGGCCGACCTCAAGGCGGCACTCGCAGGCAATGACATCGACTCGATCAAGAATGCGACCGAGAAGTTGATGTCGGCCAGTCAGGCATTCAGCCAAAAGCTCTACGAAGCAGCTGCACGCGACACCAACGCGGCAGGTACGTCGGCGAGTGGTCAGACCCCGGGCGACGACGACATCGTCGACGCCGAAATCGTCGACGAGAAGTGACACCGCGGAAACATGTCCGAACAATCGATGAACGAAGAAGAAGTCGCATCGGTCGATGAGGCCGTGATCGACGCGGTCGTTGACGCCGAACCGGTCGATCCCCTCGTCGCCGAGCGTGATGCTGCGCTTGCGCAACGCGACGAGTACAAGGACATCGCTCTGCGTTTGCAGGCCGATTTCGAGAACTACCGAAAGCGTGCCGCCACGCAAACGGCCGACGAGATCGACCGCGCGACGGGGAAAATCGCCGAAGCGCTGTTGCCCGTCCTCGATGCATGTGAAGCCGCGTTTTCACACGGTGTCGAGGGGGTTGAACCCATTTGGTCGTCGCTCATCGGCTCGTTGCAGAAGCAGGGCCTCGAAGCGCTCGACCTGCAAGGAAAAGCATTCGATCCCGAGTGTGCCGAGGCGGTCATGCACGAACCCGGCGATGGCGAGACCAACGGCGAGACCATCGTGGTCGAAGTGTTGCGCACCGGATATCGCTGGAAGGGTCGCGTGTTGCGTGCGGCCATGGTGAAGGTGAAGGGCTAGCGACATGGCACCGCAGCGCGAGTGGTTCGAAAAGGACTACTACGCGGTGCTCGGCGTCCCCCAGTCGGCAACCGCGAAAGAGATCACGAAGGCGTACCGCAAGCTCGCCCGTGAACTGCATCCCGATGCCAATCCGGGCAACGCGGCGGCCGAGGAGCGGTTCAAGGAAGTGTCGGCGGCGTACGACGTGCTCGGCGACGAGGGGAAGCGCAAGGAATACGACCAGGTTCGCACCATGGGTCCGATGGGCTTTGGTGGAGATGGAGGTCCGGGCGGATTCCGCTTCGACACCGGGGATGGACTCGGTGATCTTCTCGGGCAGATGTTCGGAGGTCGTGGACGCAGTGCCAAGGGTGCAGGGCCCCAGCGTGGTGGAGACATCGAAGCGATGCTCACCCTCGACTTTGCCGATGCGGCACACGGCATCACGACGTCGCTGCACCTCACGTCCGAAGCCTCGTGTGTGGGTTGCAGCGGTAGCGGTGCGCGCGCGGGCACCACGCCCCAAACGTGCCCGCAGTGCGGCGGTCGCGGAGCCGTCGACAGCAACCAAGGGTTCTTTTCGTTTTCCTCTCCGTGTCAGCGCTGCCAGGGACGAGGCGTCATCATCGAATACCCGTGCGTGTCGTGTCGTGGCTCGGGCGTCGAACATCGCGCGCGTGAAGTAAAGGTTCGTATTCCCGCAGGGGTCGACAACGGCCAGCGAATCAGGCTGAAGGGTCGCGGTGCACCCGGACGCAACGGTGGCCCCCCGGGAGATCTTTTCGTCGAGTGCAAGGTCACCAGCCATCCGGTGTTCTCACGCGACGGACTGAATCTCCTTGTGCACGTTCCCGTCGCTTTCCATGAAGCCGTCCTCGGTGCCGACGTCAACGTTCCGACTCTCGATGGACCGGGTGTCACCCTGAAAGTGAAACCCGGAACGCAGTCCGGAACGAAGCACCGTGTCAAGGGCCGTGGCATCGTCACCGACGCCAAGTCCGGTGATCTGATCGTCACCATCGATGTGGTAATTCCCACCAAGTTGTCGAAAGACGAAAAGTCCGCCATCGAAGAGCTGGCCAAAGTCGCGTCCAGTCCGAGAAGCGAGTGAGTGGGGTCGGGTCGATGGGAACGAATCGTCCGAATCAGGAAACCGTGTACGTCATTTCGGTTGCGGCCGAATTGGCGGGAATGCACCCCCAGACGTTGCGCATTTACGAACGTCGTGGACTCGTCAATCCGGGGCGAACCACGGGTGGCAACAGGCGCTACAACGACGCCGACATCGCCCGGTTGCGACGCATCGCCCAGCTCGCGGCCGAAGGACTGAACCTCGAGGGCATTCGCATGGTGATGCAACTCGAAGATGAAGTTGCCGAATTGCGCCGACAAGTTGCCGAATTGCGCGACCGAATGAGCAGTGAACCGACACGTGGAGAGATCGTTCCGCTTCGGCAAGCCGTCGTCGTGTTCGGACAGCGGCCCAGCATTTTCGATCCCGAGCGTTACTGAAGCACCCATTGGCACCGAAAGAAAGGTGACGACATGGCAATCGACCCGAAGAAGTGGACACAAAAAACGCAAGAGGCAGTGGCCGCCGCGATGGAAGATGCGCGCGGACGCAGCAATCCCGAATTCACTCCCGACCACCTGATGGCGGCGTTGATGCGCCAGGACGGCACGATCATCCCCGCGGTTCTGCAGGCCGTTGGTGTCGCGCCGTTGATGTTGCGCAACAAGGCCGACGAGGCCGTCACAAAGTTGCCGAATGCTTACGGTGGCGAAGAGCCACGAATGAATCGCGAGCTCAACAACGTTTTTGCCAATGCCGACAAACTTCGCAAAGACCTGCGGGACGATTATCTGTCGGTCGAGCACCTCCTGTGGGCGATGAACCAGCGTGTCGGCATCGGCAGCGACGAACTCCTCGAAGCGATGCGGCGCGTACGGGGTTCACACCGCGTCACGTCGCAGAATCCCGAGGAACAGTTCCAGGCGCTCGAGAAGTACGGCCAAGACCTCACCGCGCGTGCCCGAGAGGGAAAGATCGACCCCGTCATCGGTCGTGACGATGAAATTCGTCGCGTGATTCAGGTGTTGTCGCGCCGGACAAAGAACAACCCCGTCCTCATCGGTGAGCCCGGTGTCGGCAAGACGGCCATTGTCGAGGGCCTCGCACGACGCATCGCCGATGGGGACGTTCCCGAAGGGTTGAAGAACAAGCGCCTCGTTTCCCTCGACATCGGGTCGATGCTCGCCGGAGCCAAGTACCGCGGTGAGTTCGAGGAACGGTTGAAGGCCGTGCTGAAGGAAATCACCGATGCCGAAGGTGATGTCATCACGTTCGTCGACGAAATGCACACACTCGTCGGGGCCGGCGGCGCCGAAGGCGCGATGGATGCCGGCAACATGATCAAACCGATGCTCGCACGTGGTGAACTGCGGATGATCGGTGCAACGACGCTCGATGAGTACCGGAAGTACGTCGAGAAGGACCCGGCCCTCGAGCGCCGCTTCCAGCAGGTGTACGTGGGAGAGCCGACGGTGCAGGACACCATCGCGATTCTCCGCGGACTGAAGGAACGCTACGAAGTCCACCACGGCGTACGAATTCAGGACAGCGCACTGGTCAGTGCCGCCGTCCTGTCGAACCGCTATCTCACCAATCGGTTTCTCCCCGACAAGGCAATCGACCTTGTCGACGAATCAGCCAGCAAGTTGCGCATCGAGATCGATTCGTTGCCGACGGAAATCGACATCGTCGAACGCCGCATCCTGCAACTCGAGATCGAAAAGGTCGCCCTCGAAAAGGAGACCGACTCCGCGTCACGCGAACGACTCGATTCACTGAACGAAGAGCTGTCGGCACTGCAAGAGCAGACAGCGGGCATGAAAGCCCATTGGGAGGCCGAGCGCGAGGCAATTGCTGCGATTCGGACCTTGAAAGAAGAGCTCGAGCAGTTGCGAACCGTGGTTGAACGCGAGACCGATCTCGAAAAGGCGGCCGAGATCCGCTACGGAAGGATTCCCGAACTCGAACGTCGCATCTCCGATGCGACGTCCCACCTCGATCAACTCCAGGCATCCAAGCGGATGCTGAAGGAAGAGGTCGATGCCGAGGACATTGCCGAAGTCGTCTCGAAGTGGACCGGGGTCCCCGTCAGCAGATTGATGGAGGGCGAGATGCAAAAGCTCGTTCACCTCGAGGAGCTGCTGCACCGGCGAGTCATCGGTCAAGAAGCGGCCGTCACTGCGGTGGCAAATGCGGTACGTCGCAGTCGCGCCGGCCTGTCCGACCCGAACCGTCCGATTGGCTCGTTCATGTTTCTCGGTCCCACGGGTGTTGGCAAGACCGAACTCGCACGGGCACTTGCCGAGTTTCTCTTCGACGACGAGCGTGCGATGGTGCGCATCGACATGGCCGAGTACATGGAGAAATTCGCCGTCAGTCGGCTGATCGGCGCTCCACCCGGATACGTCGGTTACGACGAAGGTGGTCAGTTGACCGAAGCCGTTCGTCGGCGGCCCTACAGCGTCGTCCTGCTCGACGAGATCGAAAAAGCGCATCCCGAGGTGTTCAACGTTCTCCTGCAGGTGCTCGATGACGGACGCCTCACTGACGGTCAGGGCCGCACGGTCGACTTCACCAACACCGTTCTCATCATGACGAGCAACCTTCCCGTCGACCCGGTCGAATACTTCCGACCCGAGTTCGTGAACCGCATTGATGAGATCGTGCGATTCCGCGAACTGTCACGGGACGACCTGGGTTTCATCGTCGACATTCAGCTGTCGCATCTCGTGACACGGATGGCCGATCGTCGGATCACACTCGAGGTTGCCGACGACGCCAAGTTGTTGATCGCCGACCGTGGATATGACCCCGACTTCGGCGCACGGCCGTTGAAGAGGCTGATTCAGCGTGAAATTGCCGACCGTGCGGCGGTTCTGATTCTCGAGGGCAAGGCGGGCGAGGATTCGACGATCCAAGTCACGACGCGCGACGGTGAACTCGTCGTGTCGGTGTAGCGATCAGCCGAGGGCGGCCTTCACCGCAGCTGCAATACGGGAACCGTCGGCACCGCTGCCTGCGCGCTCGCGAACGGCCTTGACGACGAGACCCATGGCCTTGCCCCCTTCGGCACCGGCAGCCTTTGCCTTGGCGACTTCGTCGGCGATGATCTGATTCAGTTCGTCATCGCTCATCGCAGCGGGTAGGTAGCGCTCGATGACCGCCAGTTCGGCACGTTCCTTCGCGGCAGCCTCGTCACGACCCGCATCGGCGTAGATCTGCGCCGCCTCGGCTCGCTTCTTTGCCTCGGCCTGGAGAACCGCAAGAGCCTGGTTGTCGTCGAGCGTGATCGCCTGGTCACCGGCCACCTCGGCATTGGTGAGAGCAGCCAACACCATGCGAAGGGTCGACGTCGCGAGTTCCTCACGGGCCTTCATGGCAATTGTCAGGTCGGCCTTCAGTGTTTCCTTCAGCGACATGGCGTCTCCTTGTTTCGTCAGAAAGTGATTGTTCAGGAATCGAAGCGATTGATGATTGCATTGGCGTGCGCCGGGAAGCCCTCGTGGCGGGCAAGGGTGACGATCGACGGTGCCATGTTGCGCAACGCCGCTTCATCGGAGCGGGCCCATGCCGTGCGCTTCAGGAAGGCCGCCGAGGTGATGCCCGACGACACGTGGGCAAAGCCACTGGTGGGAAGGGATGCGGGGCACCCGATGAGGAAGTTCCCCGCGCTGAACGGCGTGTGTTGGCCGATGAGAATTTCACCGGCGTTGACGAGCATGTCGACGAGGTGATCGGTGTCGCCGTCGGACACCGCGACTTGAAGATGCTCGGGTGCGTAGCGATTTGCCACCGCGGCAGCTTCGTCGAGAGATCCGACAACGACCGCTCCACCGTTCGGGCCAAGGGATGCTCGGGCAGCGAGTGCACGGGCCTCGGGGAGAAACGCGATCTGTCGTTCGAGCTCGGCGTCGACGCGCGACACGAGCCCGCTCGACGTCGTGACGAGCACAACCGACGAATCGGTGCCGTGTTCGGCTTCGATCAAGAGATCTGCGGCGAGGCGGACCGGATCGGCGGAGTCGTCGGCAATGACAAGGCTTTCGGTCGGCCCGAGAAGCATCATCGTCGCAACTCCGTGGCGCTGCATTTCAACCTGTGCGCAAGTGACGGCGGGACTTCCCGGTCCGACGATTTTGCGCACCGGTGAGATGGTGGCGGTGCCGAATCCGAGTGCGGCAATTCCGGCGGGGCCGTTGGCGCGGTACACACGAGAGATGCCGAGCATGCGACACACGACAAGGATCGCGGGGTCGACTTCGCCTCCGCTTCCGGGTTGCGGTGGAACGAGCAGTGCAACGTCGGGAACGCCGGCCACCACGGCCGGGACGCCGAGTTGGTAGGCAACCGACGGATACGACGCCTTGCCGCTGGGAACGAAGAGTCCCGCCGAGGAGATGGGGGACACGTGCTCGCCCGCCGAAAGCCCCGGTTGGATCTGGGTGGTCCAATCGGCCGCCTGCTCCATGACGACGTCGTTGAACCGACGAAGGTTTGAAATTGCGTGCGAAAGCGCATCCTCGAGGTCATCGGGCACCCGCGCCGCTTCGATCGCGTCGGCCGTGATGGTGAGTTGATCGGGCCGCAAGGTGACCCCGTCGAACTTCGCGAGGGCGCGGCAGACGGCATCGTCGCCGTTCAGCCGCACGTCCTCGATCAACTGAGAAATCGATGAACGAAGGGCGGAATCGAAAATCTCGGCCAGACCTCGGGCACACAGTTGGGCTCGGTCGTCCTCGGACATCGATGCCCATGTCATGGTGCGCAACACGCTCACGACGTGAAAACCTAGCGGTACGGAAGGGCCAGACCGCTAGGCTTTCTTCACGTTCCCCACATGCACGCGGTCAGGAGCGTTGAATGCCCGTCACGGTTGTCGTAGGTACCCAGTGGGGTGACGAGGGCAAGGCAAAGGTCATCGACCTTTTGTCACGCGACCACTCGCACGTCGTTCGCTATCAGGGCGGACACAATGCCGGCCACACCGTTGTGGTTGGAGACGAGAAGTACGCGCTGCAGTTGGTTCCGAGCGGTGTCCTCTACGGGCACGTCACCCCGGTCATCGGCAACGGAGTTGTGGTCGACCTTCCGACGTTGTTCCGGGAAATCGAGACCCTCGAGTCGCGCGGCGTGTCGTGCGCGAAACTTCGTGTGTCCAGTCGTGCGCATCTCATTTTTCCCTGGCACCAGGCCCATGATGCACTCGCCGAGGGGAAGCGCGGCGACGAAAAAATCGGTACGACACTGAAAGGCATCGGCCCTGCGTATGCCGACAAGGCGCGACGTGTCGGAATTCGAGCCGGCGAAGTCCTCGACCACGACCGATTCGTCGAAGCGGTTCGTCGTCGCGCAACCGAGGAGAATGCGGTGCTGACGGCTCTCGGCGGATCACCCATTGATGTCGATACCGCGGCGGCACAGTTCGGCGAACTCGCACGAAGAATTGCTCCGTACATTGCCGACACCGTCAATGAACTGCACGATGCGCTCGACGCCGGTGCGAACCTTCTCCTCGAGGGTGCGCAGGCCACATTTCTCGACATCGACCACGGCACGTATCCCTACGTGACCTCGTCGAATCCGATCGCCGGTGGAGCGTCTGCCGGCACGGGTCTCGGGCCACGAGATATCACCCGTGTGGTCGGCATCGCAAAGGCGTACACCACACGCGTTGGGTCGGGTCCTTTCCCGACCGAGCTGGTCGACAACGCAGGGAACCCCGATGTTCTCGGTCAGGCACTCATCGACATCGGCCACGAATACGGAACCGTGACCGGTCGTCGACGACGTACCGGCTGGCTCGACCTCACAATGTTGCGCCACGCAGTGCGCGTCAATTCGTTGACCGACATCGCTCTGACGAAACTCGACGTGCTCGACACGTTCGACGAAGTCAAGGTGTGCGTCGACTATCGACTGGGCGGCGAGATCCTGCGCGGGTACCCCGACCGTATCGACGTGCTCGCCGATGTCGAACCCGTTTACGTCACCCTGCCCGGTTGGAAAACCGAACTGCGTGGAGCGACGACATTCGGTGGACTCCATCCGAACGCGCGTGCTCTCGTTGAATTGGTCGAGGCAAATACCGGTGTGCCGGTTTCGTTGATCGGAACCGGCCCCGAACGCGACGACTGCGTGGTTCGCGGATGATCGAGCGCTACGCGCTGCCGGAGATGGCGAACCTGTTCGCCGATGCCGCGCGGATGCAACGCTGGGTCGACATCGAACTGCTCGCCACCGACGCACAGGAAAATCTCGGGGTTGTTCCTTCGGGAACGGCGGGCGCATGTCGCGCGGCTGCCCCGGTGGTCGACTCGGCCTTTGTGGCGGAAGTTGCGGAACGCGAAGCAATCACGAACCATGACGTGGCCGCCTTCGTCGATGTACTGCAGGCTCGAATCGGCATGCCTGCAGGTGCATTCGTCCACCATGGTCTCACCAGCACCGATGTCGTCGACACCGCATGGTGTTGGGCGTTGCGCGATGCGAGCAATCTCATCATCGTCGAACTCGAGAAGTTGATCGATGTCGCAACCGACCTTGCGCGCTCCCATCGGTCGACATTGATGATCGGTCGAACGCACGGGATCCACGCGGAGCCGACGACGTTCGGGGCGAAGGTGGCTCTGTGGGTGTTGCAGCTGCGACGAGATCGAGTAAGGTGGATTGCTGCACGTGATGCGGTGTCCGTGTGCAAGTTGTCCGGAGCGGTCGGCACGTATTCGAACATCGACCCCGCCGTCGAACGATTCGTCGGTGAGTCACTTGGCCTTGTTCCCGTTCCCGCGACGCAAGTCATCAGTCGTGACCGACACGCCGAGTTCCTGTGGGCTTGTGCGTCGCTCGGAACCACAGCGGAATCGATCGCCGTTGAACTTCGACATCTGCAGCGCACCGAGGTGAACGAAGTACGTGAGGGATTTTCGCGTGGCCAAAAAGGCAGCAGTGCAATGCCCCACAAACGCAATCCAATATCGGCCGAGACGATCACGGGGCTGTCCCGCGTGTTGCGCGGAAACCTGCAGGCAGGTTTGCAGGATGTTGCACTGTGGCACGAACGCGACATTTCGCATTCATCGACCGAGCGCGTCGTTCTTCCCGATTCGGCGCTTCTTGCGCACTACGTCACGCGCCGGTTGCGTAACCTTCTCTCGAACCTCGAAGTTGATGTCTCTCGGATGCGATACAACCTCGACCTGCTGAACGGCGTCGTGTACTCGCAATCTGCATTGCTCGCACTCGTCGAAAACGGCAAGTCACGCGACGATGCGTACCGCATCGTTCAGGAACTGTCGCGAAGGGCACTCGAAACCGGTACTCACTTCCGGGATGTGCTCGTCGCGAGCCTCGACGTCGATCTCAGCAAGCAGGCCATCAGCGCAATTTTCGACGAAGGCCGCGTGGTCGCCAACGCAGGCCGTGCAGTCGACGCCCTCGACGGCTGAGACTTCAGTCTTCGGGCGAAATTCCGGCGCGCTTCAGCACCTGTGGCGCAACACCGACTTCACGCCACGCTGTATAGGTGATGCCGTTGCGTACCGCATAAGCACGGGCAACCTTGACGAACTGTGATTCAAGCTTGCCAATGTCGGCATTCGCCGTCTTCACCTTGAGTTCGCGCTCGAGGTCCATGCGCTCTTGTGTAAGACGAAGCTTCGTCACGGTGTCGGCTGCCAGCAGTTCCTTTTTGATCGCGTTCAGGCGACGGGTGATCGACTCGATTGTCCGCTTGCGACCACGCTTCGGGCGGTTCGCCTCGAGAACGTCGAGGTAGGTGCGAATCACGCGTCCCTCGACGCGACCCTGGGCGAGGGCGGCCTTGTGGGCCTTGCTCATTGGTGCTTTCGCACTGCTCGCCGGGCTTTTCTTGCTGGGGGAAGGCTTGCGAGGGGCCGAGCTCTTGGCCGTGGCCTTCTTGCGCCCCCCACCTTTTGTTGCAGTCACGTTACAAAACTTACCCGATGGGTACGGTTGCGCACATGACCGAAGTCGCCAGTCTCCCACCCCTCGACCCGGCGCGTACGAAGTTGCGCGACCACGTGCTTGCGCACGCCGTCAAGCGCGGAGACTTCACGCTCAAGTCGGGGCGCAAGAGCACGTGGTTTCTCGACACGAAACAAACTGCGTGTCGACCCGACGGGATTCTGCTCGTCGCTGACGTTGCCCTCTCGCTCATCCCTTCTGACGCAACCGCAATCGGCGGCCTGACGATGGGCGCCGACCCCGTTGCGTTCGGTGTTGCCGCGATCGGTGCGACGCGTGGGGTCAACTTGAGAAGTTTCAGCGTTCGCAAAGAGGCCAAAGACCACGGCGTGACTGGCCGCCTCGCCGGGGCCCTCCAGCCCGGAGACAAGGTTGTCATCACCGAGGACACGGTCACACGCGGTACATCCCTCTTCGAAGCCGTCGAGGTTGTGCGCTCCTTTGGCGCCGTACCCGTCTTCATCACGGTGATCGTCGACCGGGGCGGCACGTGCGCTGCCATGGCCGCCGAAGCGGGCATTGCGTATCAGCCGATGCTGACGGCGCCGGATCTTGGTTTCGAGTTCGGCAGTTGATCAACTGAAGATTCGGCGAGATGCACGTTGACGCGAAATTCGCGGACGAGGACTTCCGGCAAGCAACCAAACAAAGAGAAGGCCAGAAAACTCCACAAGGTGCGTCGACTCTGCTACGAGCGATGCGCGATCGAGAACTAGATCGAAAAACGCCGAAACCGACATAAACGCAGCGAGTGAGGCGACGAACGGCAGTAGGCCGTATGCGCGCGTTGGTTTCCATGCGACATACAAGAGCGCGAATCCGAGGGCTGCACCGAGCGAGCCAACGTGACGCGCGATGTGTACCGGTGCGCCGGCGTCTTCACCGAGGATCAGGGCAGGAATCGACATCACAAGTTCGGTCATGCCGATCACGGCGAGTGCCTGTCGAACCCATCCTCGACGACCGAGGCGCGGCGGATGTGCAACTGCAAGCACGCGTGGTGCGAGGTCAGGCATCTCGTCGATTGACCCAACGCGAACAAGGCGATTTTGGATCGCAAGAGTTGCTTCTACTTCTCGACAGCTAACACAACCGTGAAGATGAGCGGTGAGGGCTACCGATTCGGCAACGGAGAGTTCTCCGTCCAGGCCTGCGGAAATGAGGAAGTGGAACTCAGAGCACGTCGAGTTGTTGTCCATGAAGGTTTGTCGCGATTTGGTTGCCGAAAGTTCCCGGGAATCTGATTAGCGTGACGTCGTGGATCTCCTGCTGAGGACGGCCTTGCGTGCACGAGATGGCGACAGAGTGGCGCTCGAAGGCTTCCTTCGATTGATCCAGGCTGACGTGTGGCGCGCCTGCAGGTACACCGTCGATGCTCAGTCGGCTGACGACCTTGCGCAGGAAGTCATGGTCCAAGTCGTTGGTTCCCTACACCGCATTACTCCGGACCATCAGGTTCGGGGTTGGGTGCTCGGAATCGCACGTCATGTCTGTCTGGATGAAATTCGTCGTCGTCAGCGACGGCGAAAGGTGCAGAGCGAGGTGGTGAATGGCCGACCCGTCACCGCGACCGAGCTCGATAGCGACGTCACGGTTCGCGATTTGGTCGAGCGACTCGACTCCGACAGGCGCGAGGCCTTTGTCCTGACTCAGATCGTCGGTCTCTCATACGAAGAAGCAGCCGAGATTTGCCGTTGTCCCATCGGCACGATTCGTTCCCGTGTTGCGCGCGCACGCCTTGATCTCAATGCCATGGTCGAAGACACAGGGAATGTTGCAACGGGAACTCTTCCGCCTCCCCGAGCGACAGGTACGGCATGATCAGGCTCGTTTCTTTTGGTGCGGCGCTGTTGGTGACATCCGTGACGCTCGTCTCGTGCAGCAACGAACCCGGCACGACGACCTCGACGACCGTTGCAGTTGTCGACAACGTGACGTCTCCCGACTCGTCGGGCAACGCAGCGATTCCTGCATCAACTACAACGAGCATGGCACTCACCACTGCACTGATCACAGTGACTGTTGGTCTTGACTCGGGCCCTGAGAGAATCGAAAACGTGCCGCTCGGGCAGGAAGTTGAACTTCGCATCGTGAACCCCGAAGACGATGACGAATTTCATGTCCACGGGTACGACCTTGGCGG
>CAZKVD010000048.1:0-13152 GCA_964556145.1 uncultured Bifidobacterium sp.
GAAGTACTTCGTGTAGATCTCGGTGGTCGCCGTATCATTAAAAAACTCGGCAATGCCTGCATTCAGGGCATCACCGAGTGCGGTGTTGTCCTGCGAGACGGCGAAGCCGTACTGCTCACCGGTCGGGAATGTGGCTGTGAGGGCGGTCTTGTCGTCCTTCAGGGCGCGCTCGGCGTTGACCGGCAGGTCCTGGAGGATTGCGTCGACCTGCTTGCCTTCGAGGGCAAGGAACATGGCGGCGGGCTCGTCGAACGACTTGAGCGTCGAGTCCTTGGCGTTTTCCTGTGCGTAGGTCTCGCCGGTCGTGCCGGTCTGGACCGCGATGGTCTTGCCGGCCAGAGCCTCGAGCGAGGTCAGCGCGTCCTTGTCGTCGGCGCGAACGAGCAGCGACTGATCCGCATCGAAGTAGCCATCGGTGAACAGTGCGTTCGCCTTGCGCTCGTCGGTGATCGTCATTGCCGAGGCAACCATGTCGCAGGTACCGGCCTTTGGTGCCAGCCAGATGCCGTCGAAGGGCTGAACCGTGACGGAGAGCTCGAGGCCCTCACCGATTCCGGCAGCAATCTCGCGAACGACATCCATGTCGAAGCCGGTCCACTCGTTGGTGGTCTCATCCTGGTACTCGAAGGGCGGGTACGGCGCGTCGGTGCAGACCGTCAACTTGCCTTCTTCAATGAGGCCGAGGCTGGCGACATCGATGGCGTCACCTGCTGCATCTGCTGCGGTGGTGTCCTCGGTTGCCGTGGCGGTGGTGTCGGCGGTCGCCGTGGCCTCCGCTGCTGCCGTGGTCTCGTCGGTGGATGAACTGTTGTCGTCTCCGCAGGCGGCAAGGATGAGTCCAAGTGCCAGAACGGGGCCGGCGATGCGCGAAATTCGACGCATTTGTGCTCCTTTGTGTGGGTGGTTTGTTGTCCCGACGCTAGCCCAACCGCGGGGACGCGGGCCTCAGCGCCGGTCGGATGACGGCATTTCCAGTTCGTACATCGGAACAGCGCTGTCTCGGGACAACCACAGCCCGCCGCCGATCTGTCGGAAATGTTCGCCGAGCAACTTGCGGTACCAATTGCCACTGCGCCGATGGACCGTCATGTCGGTTGATGTCGGGTCGACCACATCGTTGAAATCGGCGGTTGTGGGGATTTCCAGGTATAGGAAATGCCGACAGCCCGCCGCGAGATTGGCGGCCGCCGACCGAGCGGAGTCGTTGTCGAGGTACTGCAGGACGCTGTGGCACACGACGAGGTCGAAGCGTTTCGGTGGTGTCCAAGCTGCGATGTCGGCACGCTTGTGGCCGAAGGTTCGACAGGCGTAGTCGCTGACATCGGTCGAGAGAACCTTCACCTTCGGATGGTTCGTGCGGTACCAGTCGCGCCAATAGCCGGGGCCGGCGCCGACGTCGAGAAACGATCGAACTTCGACACCCCACCACGACGACAGAGAGTGAACTCCCGTTGCGAGCTTGTCGATCTGCGACGCCGTGTGAACGGTTCCCCGTCCATAGAAACGTTCGTAGTACTTGGAATCGAATTCGCGGGATGACACCGCACGTGTGTAGCAGACGGCCGAGCATGTCCGCCTCTCAATTGTCTTCGCTGAGCGCCCTAGTGTGAGGCAATGCGTTACGGAGCGGTTTTCCCCACGGTTGAAATCGGCAAGGATCCCGGAGCGATTCGTGCCTGGACACAGGCCGTCGTCGACATGGGATTCGAGCGCATCGTTGCCTACGACCACGTGCTCGGAGCGGTGCATGCAGACCGTGAGCCCAAGCTGTGGGGCCCGTACACCGAGCACGACGAATTCCACGAGCCGATCGTGCTCTTCAGTTATCTCGCCGCGATCACCACGAACATCGACTTGGTGACCGGCGTCGTGATCCTTCCCCAGCGCCAGGCTGCGTTGTTGGCCAAACAAGCCGCCGACCTCGACTTGTTGTGCAACGGCCGGTTGATTCTGGGTGTTGGTACGGGGTGGAACTACGTCGAGTACGAATCATTGGGCATGGAGTACCGCAACCGCGCCAAACGCATGGAGGAACAGGTTGCGGTGATGCGTGAACTGTGGACCAAACAGGTCGTCGACTTCAAAGGTTCGTACCACCGTGTCGACCGCGCGGGCATTGCCCCGCGACCCGAGCGCAGCATTCCGGTGTGGTTCGGCGGGTCGGCCGAGCCGTCGGTTCGCCGCGCTGCACGTATTGGCGACGGATACATCTTCGGCAACACCGGTACACGCATCGATGCGGCCAACGAGATTCTGCGCGAGGAACTCGCGGCGAATGGTCGGTCCTTCGATGACTTCCCGCGTGATGCTGTGCTTCACCTGCAGCGTGGTGAAGCCGAACTGGCCCCGGAGGTTGCGTCGTGGAAGGCAACGAACCCACAGTGGATTTCGTTGTCGACGATGGCGAACCGCATGTTCCAGGGCATGAATCCGGTCAACCGCGTCGATGATCAGATTGCGATGTTGCAGCGCGCACTCGACTTCGTGAAGTCGGTCTGAGGGTCGAGCGGCATCACACGGGTGCGTCGCACGCGCGCCGTGGCGCCGATGTGGCGGGCAGATTGCGCCACATGTCGTCGAGAAGGTCTTCGCGCATCGCGCGATGAGCCGGGTCGTGCCACAGGTTCACGTGCTGCAGCGGATCGCTGCGCAGGTCGTACAGTTCGCCGTCGGTTCCGTCGTGCACGGTTCCGGGAAGAGTGGCGGTGCACACCCATCCATCACGGGTGATGGTGCGCAGCGAGACGATCTTGCCGAAGAGCACGCTGTCCCACTCGGTCAGCACCCGTTCATGCCCAAGGTCTGCGGCCTCTGCGTCGTTGACGGGCAGTCGGTTGGCCTCGGCGTACCACGGGCGGGGGAGGCCGGCAATGTCGGCAAACGTTGCGGCAAGAGAGACGAGACCAACGGGCGTGTCGACCGTCGCCGGAGTGACGTTGGCGCGCGAGGGTGCGGGACGCCAGATGAGGGGAAGTCGCATCAACGAATCGACGTGGTACGGCCCCTTGAAGAGCAGACCGAAGTCGCCCTGGAATTCGCCATGGTCGGTGGTGAAGATGACATCGACGTCGTCGTACCAGCCCTTGTCGCGCAGCATCGCGATGATGCGTGCGATTCCCTCGTCGATCAGTTCATTTTCGATGTGCACCATCGCATTGACTTCACGAACTTGATCAGCGGTCAATGTCGAGGGAACCCACTTTGCCGGTGCCTCGTAGTTCGATACGAACGTTCCGTGGTACCAACCCAACCAATGCGCAGGTTTCGTTGCAAGGATGCGTTCACGTTCCACGGGATCTTCGATCCATCCGGCAGGCAGGTCGAGGTCGCGCCAATTGACACGATGCAGTTCCGATACCGGCGGGTCCCACGCATGGTGCGGGTCGGGGAAACTGACCCAACAGAACCAGTCGTCGTCGGCGCTCTGAGCGCCAAGCCAAGACATCGCTCGTTCGGTGACCCAATCGGTGTGGTACCACTCGCGGGGCATCGGGTTGTGTTTGACCTGGGGCGCGCCGGTGTCGCCGCCGCCGGCTTCGTTCACCTGCAGTTGGCTGTTGAGGATGGGGTACAACATGCCCGCTGCTTCGGGGTGGTTCTCGCGGATCCACTTTGCGTAGTGAAGCGGACCGAGTGCATTGTGGGTCGAGAATTCCATGTGTTCGAATCCGCGGTGCGGTTCGAGGCTGCCATCGGGGGCCTGGCGGTAGAGCGTCTCTTCACCCAGCGTGGCAAGGGTGTTCTCTGTGAAGAGCGCAAACGGGTCGAGGAACGGCTCGAAGTGTGCCTTGCCGATCAGGGCAGTGCGGTAACCGTTGCGCCACAGGTCCATTGCAATGCTCGGTGCATCGACGGGAAGCGGTACTCCGTTCATCCACACACCATGAGTCGAAACGTGTTGACCGGTCAGCATCGTCGACCGCGATGGCATGCAGACGACATTCGACGGAATGGCGCGCGTGTAGCGGATACCTTCGCGGGCAAGTGCATCGATGGCAGGTGTGCGTGCAACGGCTCCACCGTTGCAGCCGAGCGCATCGAAACGTTGCTGGTCGGTTGTGATGAAAAGGATGCGGCGTGGCACGTTCAGCCCTTTCCGAATTTCTCTTCGAGATTGCGCAATCCCGTACCTGCTGCCGCGCCAATGGCGAGGCCGAGTACCTCGGGTTCGATGTCGGTCGAGTAGACGACGATGCACTTGTCGTCGCTGATGGCGATGACGTCCATCGTGCCGACGTGGTGTGTGATCAGCGGGTTACCCACGATCGAATACTGAAAGCGTCGAAGGTCGTTGTCGACGAGAAGTACGTCCTCTTCGAAGACGATTCCTGACGGGAGCGTCACCCAGCGTTTGTTGCCGTCGATCCGCGTTGACGATGTGGGAAACCATTCGTGCAGGGCCCCGGGCCGACCAACGAAGGCCCACACGGCGTCAGCCGATGCCGACAAAATGGCATGGCGTCTGACAGAACCCACGAGACCAAACTAGTGGATCTCCCAGTCGATGGGAACCTGCCCGTGTGCGGTCAGCGCCGCATTCGTACGGGAAAACGGCCGACTCGCGAAGAAACCGTTGTGCGCCGACAACGGCGACGGGTGCGCGGATTCGATGATGGTGTGGCGCGGTTCGCCGGCGGCTTCGATGATCAGGGTCTTCTTCTTTCGCGCTGCGGCACCCCAGAGAATGAAAACAACGTGTTCGGACTTGGCTGCGACTGCACCGATCACACAATCGGTGAAGGCTTCCCACCCTTTCCCTTGGTGCGATGCAGCCTGGTTTGCGCGAACGGTGAGAGTGGTATTCAACAACAGCACGCCCTGTTGAGCCCAAGCTTCGAGACAGCCGTGCGAGGGCGGTATGAGCCCGAGATCGCTGCGAAGTTCCTTGAAGATGTTCAACAAGCTTGGCGGCATCGGCACATCCCTGTTCACCGAGAAACACAGACCGTGCGCTTGTCCGGCGCCGTGGTACGGGTCTTGTCCGAGGATGACAACGCGAGTGTTGAAGTGGGACGTTTCGTGAAGAGCACGGAAAACCTGCTCATGAGGCGGATAGACGACGGTTTTCCGGCGTTCGGACTCGACGAAGGCCTGAAGGTCCTTCCAGTACTTTTTTTCGAACTCACCACGCAGAATCGGGTTCCAATCGGTGGTCACGGTGGTAGAAAATAACTCCGCATGGACGTCATTGTCGCAATCGACATAGGTGGAACGAAGATCGCCGCAGGTCTCGTCACCGTCGACGGCACAGTGATCGACAGAACCCGCTGTCGGGTGAACGCCGCCCAAACCGACGAGGCGTTGTTCGGCGACCTCTGCGGGCTGGTCTCGGAGATGTTGGTTCGGGCTCGTGGACAACACGGCACGATGCCACTTGCGGTTGGAGTCGGAACAGCGGGGCCAAGTACGTCGAATGCAGAGCTGATCTCGCCCCTGAACATCGCCTGCTGGAGAAACTTCCCGTTGGCCCAGCGCCTGCGCGACTTCACGGGGTTGCCCGTGTTCGGTGACGGTGATGCCAAGGCGCTTGCACTCGGCGAGGGCTGGAAGGGTGCCGCACGCGGGCATGACAACTTCCTTGCGATGGTTGTTTCCACGGGCGTGGGCGGTGGCATCGTGCTGAACGGAAAGTTGCTCGATGGCGAGGGTGGCAATGCGGGTCACATCGGCCATGTCATCGTCGAACCCGG
Organism: uncultured Bifidobacterium sp.; assembly: GCA_964556145.1. Classification (GTDB taxonomy): domain Bacteria; phylum Actinomycetota; class Acidimicrobiia; order Acidimicrobiales; family Ilumatobacteraceae; genus F1-20-MAGs119. The sequence goes on from CAZKVD010000048.1 coordinate 5,691, forward strand.
TGGGCGGCGCTGTGCGTGTGGCGCACGTGGATGTCTCGAGGCCGAGGCATCGGGTCCGTCGATCGAGGCAATCACGGGTCGACCACCGACCCAGCCAACCTACGAGACCATCCAACGCACGGGCCGGCTCGTTGGTCGTGGTATCGCGTCGGTGTGCAACCTGCTCGATCTCAAACTTGCCGTCGTTGGAGGAAGCGTTGCGCTCGGTTTCGGTGCGCCATTCTTCCAGGCCGCCCAGGCAACGATCGACGACTTGTGCTGTCTCGACCATTCAAAGGGGGCACGAATCGTTCCTGCGCGACTTGGCGATGATGGCTCGTTGATCGGTGCTGCCGCAGTCGGTCTGCGCGGACTCAACCGTCAACGCGCCTGACAGTCGTCAGCCGCCGAATCCACGCAACAGGCGTTCCAATGGTCCACGGCCGAGGAAGCGGTTCCACCAGGCACCGAACGACACCAGCACGACCCACATGAGCGCCGACAATCCAAGGGCGGCATCGAGGCCCGTGGGTGTCACCCAACCGAGCCGGTTGACGACAAGGTTGTAGCCAAGACCGTGGAGGATGTACAGGGTCAGCGTCATCTGTCCCGCGCGCACGAGGACATCGACGAGTGGTGCGGAAGAAAATGCCTCGACTGCCCACGACACAACAATGAGCACGAGGATCGCCGACAACGTGACGCCCACGGTCGCGAGAACGCCTCGCTCGAACGGATCGGTGCTGGTGACAAGCTGCCAGGCGCCGTCAGTCGAGCGACGCACGATCGTGCTGAAGGTGTAAACAACCGCCACACCCAACCCCAGTGGCAGGAAAAGGCGATGTCGATTGGCGAAAAACCACTGCAAATTGCGGCCGATCAGCAAGCCGACACAGAAGAACGTGAACCACGGCAGAACGGGATGCGTGTAATCGATGAAGTACCGAAAGACCAGATTTCTCGGTGAGTCGGGCTGGGCAGGGCTGAGCCACGACGTCGAATGAAGGCCCGATTCACGCCGAAACCTCCAGTAGGCGAGAACCGCGGCGGACATCGTGCACGTGGAGGCAACGAGGATGAGATTGCGTTGCGACCATGAGAAGACCAGTGCAGCGAGAAGGAAGTAAACGCCGAAGTAGGGAAGGATCGTGCCGTTCCACACCCATTCGAAAATCGATCCGACAGCGAACAGCAGAACACCACGCCGTGCCAGGACCCAACGATTGAAGTTGGCCGATGTCAAGAGTGAGCAACTGATGCCCGATACGAGAACAAAGATGACGGGACTCGGGGCCAGTACGCCGTTCCACGCATCCATGATGCGCGAAAAGAAGTTCTCTTGGTACGCGCCGATCGCCTCGGACCGGTTCAGGTAACCGTGGTAGTTCAGAATGATGATGCCGAGGAGCGCAACGGTGCGCGTCGCATCGAGTGCGCGATTGCGCTCGAGTCCGCTGCGGGTTGCCGAAGTTTCCGACACCGTCAAACCCACGAAACGATGTCGGGTTGAACCATCGTGAGTGGTCGTTGCACATCAACCATGTCGCCGGCATCGGGGCATGGTTGGCCCGCGGCGACGAATGCAAGTGCCGAATGCATGTAGGGCGGCTCGATCAATTCCATGCGTTGACGGGCAAAGTGAAACGGACTGTCGCCATTGGGTAACGGCATCACGCCGTGTGCCGACCCCGCGCCGATCACCACGATCGTTCCGTTGCCCTGAACGGGACTTGCGCGGTATCCGGCGGCCTCGCCCGACCTGCATGTTTCGGTGCGAATGACGTCGGCCTCGAGCGAAAAGTGCGACTTCGTGCCGTGCCACAGAGCAGTGCCAAGCCGCGCTTCAATGGTTCGGGCATTGTTGGCTGCCCGCAGGCGATCGAGTGATTCGGCGGCCAGATGGCTGACCGACACCGTCACGCACTCGGGTAGAAGGGGCAACCAGGATTCGATTTCGGCCAAACGTTCGGTTTCGGTTCCTGCGGTGGGTGGATGGACGCTGCACGAGTGGATCGTTCCGCCGATGCGTGCGATGTCTTGGACGAGCGCCGGGAAGTCTGATTGCGACACGCCGAAGCGCCGCATCGACGACGCGAGCTTCACCACCACGCGTCCCTTCCAGCCGTGACGGGCGAGCACGTCGACATCGTGGGTCGAACCGACGGTGGGGATCGCATTCGCCGGGATCGTGGGTGCTTGCTCGAGGTCCAACGCGCCGATTGGGTTCATGACGTGGGCTGCGATTCTTTCGGGCACGTCGGCGGCCTCGTGGATCGTTCCAACGGCCACCGTGGTGGTTTCGGGCAGCAGTTGTTCGACAAGGGCAACCAACTGAGCGCGGCCGAGACCGTATCCGTTGCCCTTGATGACGGGCACGAGGTGCGGAATCGAGGCAGATGTTGCGCGCACGTGGTTGAACAGTGCCTCGCGCCGGACCGTGAGCCGCAGTGCCATTGCACACACGGTACCGCCCGTGGGCGGCGTCAGTCCCGTTGCGACGTGGGGGCGTGAATCGACGGGGTAACGGGGGACGGGTCGCGATGCACAACGGCGGATTTCCAAACGCCGACTCCGTAGGCGCCGTCGTCGAGGATCCGCAACAAGGTGAATCGAACGGGGTCGAGCCGCGGGCGTTTGTCCCACCACTCGGTGAGCGCGGGAAGCAATGCGGCTGCGCACAGCGCAAGACGTGCGCGGCGTGAAAAAACGGCAAGTACCAGCGCGATCGGCCACCACACGCGGGTCACCGCAGCGGCCAGGTTGCGGCCCACTTGCAGGTGCGTCTTGGCGGAGAGGCGAATCGACTCGGCCGTGTGCTTCGGAACGAACTTCAGTTTTCGCGACAGAATCACTGTTGTCGCAATGGTGGTTGCGAGACCGACGACGGGAAGTCCGACGGCGAGGGCGACCCACGTTCCGATCGTGGTCCACGATCCGCGAACGGGTGCAACCACCTCGCCGTGTCGACGGTGCAGCAGTGACGTCGATTCGCCGTAGCCACGGCGTTGCTTGACAAGGTCGGACAACGTTGCACGGTGGTGATGCAGAACTTCGATCGACGGTTCGTAGCGACAACGAAAACCTGCCGCATCGAGACGCCACACAAGGTCGACGTCTTCTCCGGTGCGCATGGCTTCGTCAAAACCGTTGACGGATCGAAGCGCCTCGGTATTGCACAACAACATCGCCGTGGGCACGTACGCCACACGTGTGCCCGCGCGGATGCGTGCGGGTAGGTCGCCCATGTCGAGCGGTGATCGTGCCGCCTCGTACGCCCCGATCATCGATCCGTCGTCATCGGTGCGGATGCGTGGTGCGATGACCGAGGCATGAGCAGCGTCGAGCCACGATGCGAGCGAGATGACATCGTCGGTGCGGCACTCGACATCGGTGTCGACGAACACAACGAGGGGAGTCGTGACACTTTCGAGGCCGTGGTTCCGCGCGGCGGCCGGCCCGCCGTTGGTCCCGCGACGAATGACCGTGACCGGCGTCGAGCCGGCGTCGAGTATTTCGAGCGTCACCGGCGATGCGTCGTCGACGACGATGATTGCCGCCAAACCGGCGAGGTTGGCAACGAGGCGGGAAAGGAGCGTTGCCGATTCGTGATCACGAATGAATGCGGGAATGACCGCGGTGATTGTTGCAGGGTCGGCGACGGTCGTTGCCGTGTCGGGAAGGGGGTGCACCGCACCCGCGTCGACGAGACGATCGATCAGTCCGCGCGCCGACTCGGGTACGTCGGCGCCACGCTCGAGCGATTCTGCAATTTGCCGCCCGCCGGCCGTCAGCCTGAAAGCGCGTGTCGGTGAACCCGCAATGACCACGTCGCCGGAATCGGGCCGGCGCCAGGTGCGATCGAGGCTGTAGCGCATAGGCGCATTCTTGCGCCTCGTGAACCCGGGCGCATTCTTGCGCTTTGTGGGCCCGGACGCATTCTTGCGCCTTGGCGGAGGAGGTCGCCTACTTGCGGCGATTGCGGAAGTGGCGGACAACCTCGATGAGAATTGTCACCGACACTGCGGTGGTGAATGCCACGACAAAAGCAAGGGTGTGATTGTCCTCGAAGGTCTTTCCGCCCACATAACCAAGGAGGGCTGCGTACGACGCCCAGATGACGGCAGCGGTGCCCACCCACTTTGCGAACCACTTGTGGGGCTGGCCCGTCACGCCGCATGACAGCGTGAGAAGGGTGCGACCACCGGGAATGAACCGAGCCGTGATGAGAAGAAGGCCGCCCCGGTCCTCGATCTGTTGATCGGCCCAGACGAGCCGTTTCGATCGCTTCTCGGACTTGCCGTACCAGCGTGTGACGGAATCTTTCGCGCGAAGACCGATTTCGAACGACATGTTGTCGCCGAGGAAGGCGCCTGCCGCGCCGACGGCGATCACCGCGGCGACATTGAGGTCACCGAGGCCCGCCGCCACACCACCAATGATGACCATGGTTTCGCTGGGGACAACGGGAATGACCGAGTCGAGCAGCGCGATGATGAAAATCACAAGGTAGAAGACTGGCGAATCCGAGAGATCACGCAGGCTGTCGAAAATCGTCGAGAGAGCAGCAGCGACCACGGCTCAAGCTGCCCGCTGGTTGAGGGACGGTTCGCTGCCGGATGTCAATCGGCGGAGGTTCGGTAGATGCCTCACCATGACAACGAGCGCAAGGCCGGTCGTCGCAAAAATTTCCCATGCGGGGGTGCCGATGACGCCCATCGTGACGGGAAGGCTGATGGTGACGATCATGGATGCGACCGATGCTTTCTTCGTGGTCTTGCTGAGAACAACCCAAGCAACGACGAGGGCGACACTGACGACGGGTTGAAGCACGATCGTTGAGCCGCTGCCGGTTGCAACGCCCTTGCCCCCGCGGAACCTTCGCGAGACGGGAAAAACGTGGCCGATGATTGCGGTGGCGGCACACCAGTACCCGCCGGCGTCGCCGGCAACCAGCCGTCCGATGATGACCGCAATGACGCCCTTCAGTGCGTCGAGCGCGTAGACGAGCACACCCTTTTTCCAACCCAGCGTGCGGCCGACATTCGATGCACCGGGGTTGCCAGAACCACTGGAGGTGATGTCGATACCACTCGCGCGCGCGACGATGATCGCACTGGGAAAAGTGCCGAGAACGTAACCGACAACGGCGACGGCGGCCACGAGCGCGTAGTGCACCGCGTCAGTTTAGGAGACGGAGGGTTTGCGTGGCGTTATGCGCGAACGGGCTTGCGAGTCAACGACACGGGGCGTGAGTGATCGTTGCTCGGTTTCGGCGCAACCTTCGTGCCCGACGCCGTTGTTGCCGACAGCAACTCTTCGCCGTGTCCGCTGACGCATTCGGGATCGGGTCCATCGAGGGGAAGACCCGTGAAGAACTTTGCGGCCATGCAGCCGCCCTGGCAGGCGTCGTAGCTTCCGCACGACGAGCATGCGCCGGCCGACTCGGGTTCGCGCAAGGACGTGAAGAGCTCGCTGTTGCGCCACACCTTTGTGAATCCGCCCGCATCGAGAACGTTGCCTGCGCGGAAGTCGTCGTGGAGTACGAACGGGCATGCGTACACGTCGCCGAGCGGGTCGATGAGACACACAACGCGACCGGCGCCGCAGAGATTGAGACCCGGCAACGGTTCACCGAGTGCGTTGAGATGAAAGAACGAATCGCCCGTCAGGACGTTTTCGCCGTGACCGAGAAGCCAACGGTAGATGTCGACCTGCTGCTCGGCAGTCGGGTGCAGTTCGTGCCAGGTGTCGGCGCCGCGACCTGCGGGCCGCAGTCGTGTGATGCGAAGTTGGGCGCCGTAGGAATCGGCAAGGGCCTTGAACTCATCGAGTTGCGCAACGTTGTGTCGGGTTACGACGACCGAGATCTTGAAGGGCCCGAAGTTCGCGCGCGCAAGGTTGTCCATCGCCGCAATGGCGGTGTCGAATGATCCCGCGCCACGCACGGCATCGTTGGTGGCTGCGTTGGTGCCGTCGAGACTGATCTGGATGTCGAGATAGTCCATGGCCGCCAGGCGGCGTGCATTCTCCGCATCGATGTACGCGCCGTTCGTCGAGAACTTCACGCCGATCGAATTGTTGATGGAGTGCTCGATGATGTCGAAGAAGTCGCGTCGAATCATCGGTTCGCCGCCGCCGATGTTGATGTAGAAGACCTGGAGATCGCGCAACTCGTCGATGACCGTCTTCGCCTGGGCCGTCGTCAGCTCGCGTGGGTCACGTTGGCCGCTGCTCGACAGGCAGTGGATGCACTGGAGGTTGCACGCGTAGGTGAGTTCCCACGTGAGACAAATCGGCGCGTCGAGACCGCGCTTGAGCTGTGAGACGAGGCTGTCAGCCGACACTGATGATCTCCGATGTGGTGAGGTTGTTGAGTGCGGCGAGGAACGACGCCCTGCGTTCCTGGGCGATGCCACAGGCATCGAGTGTTGCTCCGACCGTTGGATGGTTGGCGAGGTTCTTCACCACGGCGACCACGTCGGGGTGCTTCAGAAACACGAGGCGGCGATTGCCGTAGTGGTAGGCGAGAGCACCGAAAGGTTCGGGGCGAAGAGCAACCTGGGGCGAAAGACTGGCCGAAGATTCGAAGGTGAGGGCCATCGCGTGGGGTGTCGCCGACCGGGTCGGCTCAGTAAACGCCGCACATGCCGTCGATGGAGATTTCCTCGACGAGCAATTCTTCAAGCAAGGTGGTGTCGGTGTCGACAACCTGGCGCCCTGCCTCGGTGGCTTCGGGCGATTCGAGGACGGCGGAGTTTGGTGCCGGTGTCATGGGGTCAGCGTACCGTGTGACGCATGTCCGGTGCGTGGGCTAGCGTCAAAAACGCAGTCGGGGTCGACCGACGAAGTGTGCAACGACGAGGGGGCTCAGTGAAGACCAAAGCCGCAATTCTGTGGGAACTCAACAAGCCGTGGTCGGTCGAAGAAATCGACCTCGATCCGCCCGGCCCCGGTGAAGTGTTGGTCAAAATGGCCGCCTCGGGCATGTGCCACAGCGACGAGCATCTCGTCACGGGTGACCTGCCGTTCGCGCTTCCAATCATTGGTGGCCACGAAGGCGCCGGTGTCGTGCAGCAGGTTGGCGAGGGTGTCAGTTGGTTGGCTCCCGGAGACCATGTGGTGTTCGGCTTCATCCCGTCGTGTGGTCGCTGCCCCAGTTGCAGCACGGGACACTCGAACCTCTGCGATCTCGGCGCCTACCTCGGCACGGGTCGCCAGATCGCCGATCAAACCGCTCGTCACCATGCCCAGGGCCAGGACGTCGGCATCATGTGTCTTCTCGGAACCTTCGCCGAGCACACGGTGGTGAACGAGGCCTCGTGCATCAAGATCGACAAGGACGTTCCGCTCGACAAGGCGTGCCTTCTCGGTTGTGGTGTCGTCACCGGATGGGGCAGCAGCGTCTATGCGGCCGATGTCCAGCCGGGTGACACCGTGTGCGTCGTTGGCATCGGTGGAATCGGCGCAAACGCCGTGCAGGGAG
>CAZKVD010000049.1:0-13074 GCA_964556145.1 uncultured Bifidobacterium sp.
TCGAGCCTTTCTTGGTTGCAGCCTTGGTTCCCTTCTTCGAGCCCTTCTTGGTTGCAGCCTTGGCGCCCTTCTTCGAGCTCTTGTTGGTTGCAGCCTTGGTGCCCTTCTTGGTTGTGCTCACGGCAGCGGCTTTTCCGCCCTTGCTCGACGCCGCCGATGCCGACGTTGCGCCGAGTCCACCGACCAGCAGAACCGTCGAAATGGCTGCACCCACAATCTTCTTTGACTTGGTCACTTCAATCCTCCTTGGGAAACGTAGGAATATGTTGACAAGCCGATCTTGAGCCGACCCCGCAAATACCTTTGAGGTTCCTGGAGATTGTTCACGTACGCCCATTCAGGAAATCTCAAGGTTGGAGTGACAAATTGGGGGCGTGTCCGTCAGCCCCCGTGCTCGCATCCTCGTGGTTGACGACGAAGAAAACATCTCGTATCTCCTTGCTTCGGCATGGAAGTCATCGGGCTTTGCAGTGGAAACCGCGGCAACCGGAAAAGCCGGCCTCGGTCTGGCCGAGTCATGGCACCCCGACATCATCGTCCTCGATGTGTCGTTGCCCGACATCACCGGATTCGAACTCCTCGGCCGCATTCGTTCAGCCGGTAAGAAGACTCCGGTTCTCTTTCTGACCGCGCGCGGTGAAACCAACGACCGGGTTCGCGGCCTCACCGACGGTGCCGATGACTACGTCGTGAAACCTTTCTCGCTCGAAGAAGTCACGGCCCGGGTCGTTGCGTGTCTGCGGCGGTCGGGCATCGCGACGACGGAGACCCGTCACACCATCGCCGATCTGGTGGTGGACGACGATGCCCATCGGGTCTGGCGTGGCGAGGATGAAATTCACCTGACAGGTACCGAATACCGCCTGCTTCGCTGTCTCGTCACCAATGCAGGCCGTGTCGTCACTCGGTCGCAGATTCTTGAACACGTGTGGCAATTCGACTTCGACGGCGATTCATCAATCATCGAGTCGTTCGTCAGTAATCTGCGAAAAAAGGTCGATGGTGACCGCCAAAAGCTGATTCACACAGTCCGCGGCGTTGGTTACAGCATTCGGGAACGATGAAGACTCTCCGCACTCGAATCATCACTGGGTACGTGGTCATCATCGTCGTCCTCATCACCGGCGGCATCATCACGGCGAAAACACAACGTGATCATCTCTTCGGTGCCGTCGACGCCCGGATTGCGCGTGTCATCGACTCCCCCCGCTTCATCGAGAAACGCATCGAGTCCGGACGGCCGGGAAAGCCCGCGGGAGCAGGCCTTTCCGACATGTACCTCGGTCTCGTCGCTCACGATGCTGGCGGCCTCTCGACTCTTTCGGCGCCCGATGATGATCCAGCCTTCGAACCCGACGTTTCGAAATTGCAAACCGATGAGAAGCCACGAACGGTACGGACCGAAGCAGGAATCGGAACGCGGGCACGCGCAGCGATGGCCGAGCTACCCGACGGTGCAACCGCCGTGGTGGCAATTTCATTGGCTTCGACCGATCGATCGATCTCGCGCCTCAACACAACCTTGCTACTCGTGATGCTGGGTGTGCTGCTTGCCATCACACTCTTGACGGCATGGATCTTGTTGCTCGGTATCAAGCCGATCCGTGCGTTGACAATGGCTGCAGGAAAGGTGGCCGAAGGCGAATCACCCGACGTGTCTTCGGTGCCGACCGCATCGCGTGAGGCCACAGACCTGAAGACGGCAATCAACGCGTTGATCGCACATGCCAAGGACAACGAGGACAAGATGCGCCGTTTCGTCGCTGATGCTTCGCATGAACTGCGCACGCCATTGACGACTTTGCGCGGATACGCCTCACTTCTCAGTTCCGGAAACGCGAACGAGCCGGGTCTCTTGAACGATTCCCTCCAACGGATCAGCGAAGAATCGCTGAGGATGTCACGCCTTGTCGACGACCTTCTCGCACTCACCCGTTCCGACGATGCGGGAGGCATCGATGTGAGCCGTTTCGATCTTGCCGCGCTGGTTCACGACATCTCAGCCGATCTTCGTGTTGTTCAGCCCGATCGCATCATCAACGTTTCGACTCCCGATCACCTCGATATTGACGCCGACCGGGCTCTCATCGCACAGGCGCTGCTTGCACTCACCACGAATGCACTCCGGCACACCCCGTCGTCTGCATCGGTTTCAATTGTGATTCGCGCACACGACGAATCCGTGCGCTTCGAAGTCACCGACACGGGCCAAGGCATCGAACCTGCGCACCTGCCATTTCTGTTCGATCGCTTCTACCGAGTCTCGTCGAGTGGATCACAGGCGGGTTCGGGCCTCGGGCTTGCAATCGTTGCATCGATCATCGAGCGCCATGCAGGCACCCTCGGCGTCGAGTCAACCCCGGGCCAAGGCAGCACGTTCTGGTTTGAGATTCCGTTGGCAGCGGCCAACGACTGAAAGAACTAGGCCGTGCGGTCGGCGGACTTGTCGAGACGCGCGTTGGTGTACTTGGGTCCACCGACCCAGCCGCACAACTGCGGATCGCAGTCGTACATCTCGCCTTCGAGATGACGGCCGTCGATGGCAAAGATGCCCCAGACGCCGTCCTTGCTGACCTTGATGTTGCCGTTGCCGTCGCGCTCGTAGAGCTTGCGGTCGATCGGATGAACGATTCCCCACATGGTCAGACCCCCAGCCACTTGTCGAGAAGCATGTGGAACCAACGGATCTTTGATTCCTGGTAGTTGGCCAGCGTGACGCCGGGCTTCACCGAGGTCTCGCAGCCGATCTGTACGCGCTCCATGTTGTAGACATCCTGGTCGAAGACCTTGCCGAGACTGGCGAGAATCTCCGCACTCGACCACGGCTCGTCGAACTCGAGCGTTTGCATCTTGGCCGGGGCCGGACGCTCACCCTGGAACGGCGAGAGGAAGAAGCACTCCATGAGTGATTCCTTGTGGTTGTCGCCGAGGGGACGGAATCGATAGACGATGCGGTTGAACGCACCCCACGGGTGGAAGTTCGGGAACACCGTGTAGTCGATGGCGTCGAGATACTCGGCATCGGACCACGTGTCGACCATGTCGCCCGCCAGCGGACGCCAGCGCTCGCGCGCCGCCGCCGCACCAACTTCGCGTGCGGTCTTGCCCTCGGGAATCTGTACGGGCACTTCCTCGTCGACGCGGGTGTCGAGCATGGCGCGCATGATGTCGATTTCGTGGATCGAGTACTTCAGCAGCGGACTGGGTGTTCCGCCCGGGGTGATGACGCGCGCAAAGTTTTCCCACACATCGACCTGGCTGTTGGTGTCACCCAGGTAATGCATGATCTGCGGGTGCGTTGCGTTGACGTGGTACGCCTCGCTGAAGGCTTCCTGCGCGATCTTCCAGTTGCACTTCAGCTTCTTACCGACGTGCGCCGCGACGTAACGGTTGCCGAGATCCCACCGTTCGAACTGGTTGATGAAGTCGCCGAGGAATGCCTCGAGTGATTCGGCCTTGGCATCGGGGTTGATGAAAACGAAACCGGCCCACGTACCGACCTTGACTTCGGGCAGGTTGAACTCGGCAGGATTGACGTGCTCGAAGTCCCAACCGGCCGGAATTTCCTTCAGGTTGCCTTCGTTCGTCCACGCAAAGCCGTGGAATGCACAACGCAGTTCGTCACAACGTCCGTCGAAGTGCTTGAGCTGACGACCGCGGTGCAGACACGCATTGACGTATGCCTTCACGTGGCCGGTGCTGGTGCGCATGACGATGTACGACTTGTTGCAGATGTCGTAGACGATGTAGTCGCCGGGCTTCGGGATGTGCTCTTCGCGGCATGCGAACTGCCACGTGCGGCTCCAGAGCCGTTCTTTTTCGAGCTCGTGCCATTCGCGCTTGTAGAAGCGATCTGACGACACGTCGGCCGAGCCGAGATAGGGGCTCGACTCAAGGCGGAGAACTTCGGGAACCGGGTGCGTGTCGGTGTCGAGCAGTTCCTGGTACGAAATGCCCGGCGACCTACGGAGTGCTGGATCGGTTGCTGTCATGTCCCCACGTTAGGGGTTCGGCCGAGCCCGCGCGATGGCGGAACGGCCCGGGGTCAGAACACCTGCAGAAGGTCGACGACGAAAATCAGGGTTTCGCCGCCCTTGATGACACCACCTGCACCGCGGCTGCCGTAGCCCATGTCGGGCGGGATGGTCAGCTGGCGACGCCCTCCGACCTTCATCCCGGCAACACCCTGGTCCCAGCCTGCGATGACCTGGCCGGCCCCGAGGCGGAACTCGAACGACTCGCGACGGTCCCACGACGCGTCGAACTGCTTCCCGTTGCTCCAGGCCACGCCGACATAGTGAACGTCGACGTTCTTGCCCTTCACGGCTTCGTCGCCGGTGCCGACCACAAGGTCAACGATTTCGAGTTCGGCGGGCGGATTTCCGGCGGGGACGTTGACGCTGGGCTTGGAGGACATGTCACCTAACGTAACCCGACATGGGGGAACGTCCGAAAAGCATGCGGTTGAACAACAAGGTTGCGGTCATCACGGGTGGCGCGTCGGGAATCGGCGCAGGCACGGTGGAACGGTTCATCGGCGAAGGTGCCAAGTGCGTCGTGGCCGACATCCAGGAGGATGCCGGAAAGAAGTTGGCGGCTGCCCATGGCGCGAATGCGATCTTCGTGCGCTGCGACGTCGGCAATGAAAGCGACGTCGAGGCCCTGGTTGGCGCCGCAGTGGCCCACTTCGGTCGCATCGACTGCATGTTCAACAATGCGGGCATCCTCGGCGCGGTGGGGCCGGTTGCCGACATTCCGGGTGCCGAATGGCAGCGGTCGATCGACGTGCTGTTGAGCAGCGTCTTTTTCGGCATCAAGCACGCCGCCCGGGCAATGATCGCGCAGGGGCGCGATGCCAACGGCTTGGCGGGGACCATCATCAACACGACCAGCACGGCCGGCCTGCGCGCCGGCCTCGGCCCGCACGTGTACACCGCCGCCAAACACGGCGTCGTCGGTCTCACCCAATCGGTGTCGACCGAACTCGGCCGTCACGGCATTCGGACCAACGCCATCGCACCGGGCGGTACGACAACGGGTCTCACCGCCTGGTTGGTCACGGGCAGTTCCGACAACCTCGACGAAGCCAACAAGAAAATCGGCATGACGAACCCGATGGGTCGCGGCGGTCGTGTCGACGACATAGCGAATGCAGCGCTCTTCTTGGCCTCCGACGAATCGTCCTACGTGAACGGCCACGTGATGGTGGTCGACGGCGCGGGCGAGGTCATCGGCGACCGCAACCACCGCTTCGTGCAACTCGGAACGCAGATCGTTCAGGAAACGGGCCGCATCGGTCTCGACGGATCGAAGGGCTAGGTGACAGCTGTGTCTCCCGACAAGGAAGCCATCATCGACATCGCAATCGCCTACACGTGGGCGCTCGACATGCGTAACTTCGACGAACTCGACAACGTTTTTGCACCCGATGCGAACGGCATGCTGCACGGCGTCGAGTGCATCGGCCGCGATGCAATCAAAACCCGCATCAGCAAGGCCGTCGCGTGGTTCGATGTCACCCAACACCTCGTGTCGAACCACCAGGTCGTCGTCACGGGCGACACGGCCACCCACCGCTGCCAGATGCAGGGAATGCACACGAAGTCCGGCACCGAAGGTGGCGACAACTACTGGATCGCGGGCTACTACGACGACAAGTTGGTGCGCACCCCCGGGGGCTGGCGCATCACGTTCCGCCTCATGCAGGGAACGTGGCGTCACGGCAACCCGGGGGTGCTTCCCAAATAATCGTCAGTCGATGATCGACAGACAACTCATTTGTTCCGAATTGTTGATGTCGTCAAAGACGGATTTCCACTCCGAGTACCAGGCCTTGTCGCCCATGTCTGCACCGGCATCGGCGTCATCCAAGAGGTCGGCGACGGACACGCACTCTCCCATCACCATCACGCCCTGATCGGCAAAATCAACGTCGAGGGCGTTCATCGCGGTGGCGAGGAACTGGGCCTGGAACATCGACTCACAGTCACCCCTGCAGTTGGCGCTGCGGAAAAATGGCCGAACTTCATTCCACGAGCCAAACATCGGTACAACCGACAGCGCATTCGGGTACTCGGCCTTCAAATCGGCGATGTTGTCGACAACCTGCGGTGCGCCCATCTTGTTGCCCCAGTAGCCAATTGTGCGGCCGGGTAGTGGCGGACACCAACGAATCGTCACCGAATCAGTGGGGTCGATCATGCCCATCGGCTTGTCATTGATTGCCAGCGATGCGGTGTTCGTGCGTTCCGTGCACTCATCACCCGCCGGATACCAATCGATGTCATACGACAGATAGCCCGACGTTGTCGAGCGATCGTCCGCGTCATTGGTAGGCGTCGCGTTGTCGTCGATCAAGATCGCGGTTGCGGCATAGACGTGCTCGGGGTCGAAGTCATCGAAGTCAATTCCGACCGAGTCGTTCATCGTCCCACCCGAGTACGTGGCGATGGTTGAAATCGTCGCCGTACCCGTCGGCCTGCCGGTCGCCGCGTCGAGCTGCACACGCGCCACGTCGATGTTGCAGTCGTACGTGAGCGTCGCGAGGACACTCGGACACGGCTGCGTGTACGTTCCCTGCGTGAACGTCACGTCGAGATCGGTGACCACGGTTGATGGCGGATCGACCGAAACCCCACCCGTCACGTGAAGGGTTCCGGGCAATGTCCGTCGCGTGTCCGACCGGTTGGCTTCGGCTTCGTAGAAAACGGTGTAGCCACCCATCGGGTCGGCCTCCCAGTCGGCCCATTTGTCGACCGCCCAATCCCACGTCATGTCGTACGAAGCTTCGGCGTCCGTGTCGATCGACAATGTGCTGATCAGACTGTTTGAACACGTGTGGGACAACACCTCGCCGCCCGCCGTCCCGGTGTAGTCCAAGTAGGCAGTCACCAGCGTCGCCCCGGGCGGTGTTGTGGCGATCCACAAGTGCCGAGCGTTCTGACCCGGTTGGTAACTACCGTACTGGGTCGTCACATCGGCGATGCTCACACTGCTCGGTGAACTCCAGACAGAAAGCCCGGTGTTCCACGACAAATTCCCTGCGCCGTCCACTTGGTTGACGACGAAGTGCCAGAGGTCGTAGTCCCCTTCAAGGAATGTGGACGTCGAACAATCGGAATTCGAGTTGCCTTCACTGAATCCCTCGGCAGTCACGCCCGTCCCCAGGTTGTCGACGTAATGGTCGCCAACTGGATCGGCATTGCTCGCCGATCCAGTCACCGCCGCAACAACGGCGGCAACGGCCATGACGGCGAGCGCACTTCGCACGAGGAGTCGCTTCTTTTTCATGGTGCTCCTTTCGCACACGCCACGGTGGCGTGCGTCAGGAATCACTCAACAGATGGCCCAACCCCGAGAGATCGCCTCACGAACCAATCGGTACGCCCGTTTGCTGATGACGACAAACGCGTCGGGGTGTAATTACAAGCTCAGCGAAGTTCGCCGAGTGCCCGAATGGGACGCAATTGCGGGCGCAGGGAGAATCGCTCGCGCACCGCGCCACGAACGTGAGCGACCGCCTCTTCGATGTCATCGGTCACCAATACGAGGTCAAGGTCATCACGGTCGATCATCCCACGGGCGACCATTGCGTCGAGCTGCTCTTGCAGGTCTTTCCAAAATTCCTTCCCCATCACGACGACCGGAAAGTCATGGATTTTCCCCGTCTGAATGAGCGTCAGCGCCTCGAACAGTTCGTCCATGGTGCCGAATCCGCCGGGCATCACGATGAAGGCGTACGAGTACTTCACCAGCATTACCTTGCGGACAAAGAAGTAGTTGAAGTCGATGCTGACGTCGAGATGGTCGTTCGGCTTCTGTTCGTGGGGCAGACGAATGTTGCAACCGATGCTCGTCGCATCGGCATCACGTGCACCGCGGTTCGCCGCTTCCATCACACCCGGTCCACCACCCGTGATGATCGAAAATCCCTCGTCGCCAAGGCGACGTGCCACACTTCGCGCCATGTCGTATTCGAACGATCCTTCCTCGACGCGAGCGGATCCGAAAATCGTCACACACGGGCCGACGAAATGCAGTTTCCGGAATCCCCTGAACATTTCACGCGTGACGCGAAGGATGGTTCCGAACTCGCGCAGACGCGGCCGCGGCCCCTGCAACAGTCGTCGTTCGTGGCGTTGGTTCAGCTTCATGTGACTCAGATGCGCTCGAGCATTTCTCCATCAAACAGCGCAGTAATCCCGAACGCCGTTTCGTCACCACTCAATTCGGCATCGTCGGGGCAGGACAGATCGCCTGCAGCAGCTGCAAATACCATCGGCAGCAGTCGTGCATCGCTCGTCGAGTTCAGAAACAACTGATCGTTCGACAAAACGAATCGAACCGCGCGCGCAATCGCTGCGGGGTCCGTGATCGGTTCGTACCAACTGAACTTCTTGACATCACCGTCGCCCCAACGCCCCCGCGCAATCGCCTTGATTGTCTGCACCGCCACGTTGCGTTCGGAGCACTCGGCCAACAACGCTTCGACATCGTGGCGGTAGTCGCCCCATCCGAGCATCGTGTGGTTGTAGGGAAACAACACCGAGTCGTAGTCACGCTCCGCAAGGCTGCGCAGGTGCATTCCCGGAATTCGTCGCCCGTGACCGGTTACGCCGACAAAGCGCACCAGGCCTTCGTCGCGTGCGGCAAACAACGCATCAACAGCCCCACCCTTGGCGTGAGCGGTTTCCCACTCTTCTGGTTCGACGAGATTGTGCAACTGGATCAAGTCGACCGAGTCGACCCCCATGCGTCTCAGCGACTCTTCCAACTCCCGGCGTGCCTCACTCCCCGACCGCTGGCCGGTCTTCGTGGCGAGAAACACCCTCGACCGATGATCGACGAGCCACGACGCAAGGTTCACCTCAGCCTTGCCGTTGCCGTAGCTCGCTGCAACGTCGACGTGGTTGACGCCATGGTCGGTGATCAAGTCAAGGGTGGCCGCCGACCGCTCGACACTCATGCCGCTCAGCGCGGCTGCGCCAAAAATGATCCTGCTCGACTCGTGGCCCGAACGACCGAACGTCATGCGGGGAATCATGGGAACAGTATTGCCGCGATCAACCGCTGAGGAAAGTACTGCCGTTCGGGCCGATGACGTCGAGACACTGTCCGAATGAGTCTTGGTGGTTGGTGGTCAAAATCGCGACGCGGTCGCCATGCGCCGCATCGACGTTCCAAATGGCTGCGTCAGCGCCAACGCGAAGAGAAGCAGCTCGAAATCGAGCAGAACTTCGCCGATCGCGACAACGACCAGAAGTCGCGTTGGCTCGACTGAACGTCAATCGGCAAGACCCGCGGCAATTGCCTTGTTGGTCTGTTCGCGGAACTTCATCACGTCGAAGCCCACGATCAACTTCACCGGCGTTTCAATGATCACGCGGTGCGGTGAGTCGAGGAACTTGGCGAACGCTTGGCGGTACTTGTCCTGCGGGTTCGCCGCTGCTCCCGACAATGCACCGTAGAACCAGGTCTTCAGTTCCACGAAGCCGGGGTCGCCGTTCTGGTGCACTTTCGAGTCACCCTTGTAGCTGGCGGTGCGTCCGTCTTTGTTGATGACAATGCCCGACTGCGGGCGCTTGCGCAGTGCCGGTACGCGCTTGCGACGCTCGGCGCACGTGGTCCAGAACGTTCCGTCCTTGTAGACGTACGCCACGACGACACCGACCGGATGGCCCTCCTTCGTCGTCCAGTTGAAGATGCACTCTCCGCCCTGGCCGACCACTTCGGCCAACTCGGCATCACTCAGTTGCATCCCCGCAAGATCTTCGTAGTCGAAATCCGACATGTTCCCCCCAGTTGTCGTGCCGGCTCCTCCGGCTGGATCACCAATGACTGGGTCACAAACTAGGCGAACGGCGAAGTCGTCGACGACCGAGCAACAGACCAATACCGAGCAACAACAGCAGAACACCGGGTGACACTCTGTCGACCGCATCCGATCCGGTGACCGGCATCCGGTTTGCACTCATCGAGAAACCCGTCGCCAATGAGACCTGTTCCCCATCGGCATTC
Source organism: uncultured Bifidobacterium sp. (assembly GCA_964556145.1). Lineage (GTDB taxonomy): Bacteria > Actinomycetota > Acidimicrobiia > Acidimicrobiales > Ilumatobacteraceae > F1-20-MAGs119. The sequence goes on from CAZKVD010000049.1 coordinate 10,018, forward strand.
ACCATGTCGATCTGCAGCATGTGGTCGCCTGCGGGCAGATCGTCGGGCAACGAAACGTCGAAGTCAATCGTGCCATCGGCTTTCACCTTGGCCACCGCGAGCCGCTTCATTGATGGCCGCAACCACACCACGACCTTCGACCCCGGCTTCAGACCCGACTTTGACACGTTGAGCTTGCCCGGACCGCTGATGACCATCTGGCCCGATGCGTTCTTGGCCATCTTCGTACCTTTCGAAGGCGCGATACCGACTTTCACCCCGCCGCCTTCGATGGTGAAGCCCCGGCCCGTACGCGACGTCTTCGGTATCGACACTTCACCTGTCGATGACATCATCTCGGACTCGCCCGACTTCGGCGAGAACGCTCCAGACTTCGTCGGCTTGCGCGGCTTGGTCACGTCCTGCATCACCGGGCCATCGCCACCCGTCGTCCCACCGGAACCCGCCACTGTCGTCGCTGTCGTACCGGAAGACGATCCTGTTGAGGACGACGAACCACTCCCTGAGGCCACCGCAACGAGCCTCACGGCGAAGTAGAACGCTCGATGCGCTCCGAGATTCGACACCACATCAACACGGACACCCGCGGTTCCCGTCGCTGTCCCGCTCGGCGGCGTGATCTCGGCAGTGGCCGCGCCCGAGGCATTCGCAACACCCGTTCCGGTTGCGGCCTGGTTCCACCACGTCGACATCGTCGTCGTCGCGAGCACACCGGTACCCGAAGCGGAGAGTTTTCCGCCGACAGCAAACTCCAACTGGCCGTCTGCATTCACCGAAGCGTCGGTACCGGTCGCACCCGACAACACAACGGTCACCACACCATCGGTCAACGTGATGGTTCCCGGCTTCTGGCCGGTGGGCGTCGCCGTCGGCGCGCCCGGAATCTCACCACCGGCCTCGTCGCGCACGCACGAGGTGCAGGGCGGGGTCGTCGGCGGCGCGGGCAGCGTCGTCGGGAAGGTCGGCGTGACGTAGGTGATCGACACGACGCTGCTCGATCCGGCAACGTTCACCGCCGCAACGGTGATTGTGTATGTGGTACCCAACGCGAGGTCGGCTGCGGTGCACGAACCGGCCTGTGTCGTGACACTGATCGTCACGGTTCCGCATGACACCCCACCGGTGAAAGCCACCGTGTACGAGCTGATCGAAGCACCACCGTTGCTGGCCGGTACCAACCACGAGACCAGCACGCCTCTGGGTGTCGCGCGAGATGCCATGAGCTCGCGCGGCGAGGACGGCACCCGACGCGGGATCGCCGACACAACAGCGGTGTTCCCCTCGTACGACTCGGCGTTGGCCGAAGTGATCGTTACAACCTGCACCTCGTATTCGGTGCCGTTGTCGAGACCGGTCAACGTCAACGACGTCGTCGCCTGAGATGCGACGTTCTGCGTTGCCGTCATTGGCCATGACCCGCCGACAGCTCGGAGTCGTACTTCGTAACGGGTGAAGGTCCCGCCACCAAGATCGGCAGGTGTGGTCCACGACACTGCCAGCGTCGTGTCACCCGGGGTCGACACGAGTCGCTGCACCGCCATCGCATTCGTCACCGGGGTCAACGCCGGCGACGGTGTCGAGGCAGAACCGGTCCCCGCCTCGTTCAACGCCGCGACCGTCACCGTGTACTCGGTGCCGTTCTCCAGGCCGTTCAACGTGCAAGGTGACGTCACACAAGAGTTGTCCGACACCGTCGTGCCGCCGGCCGTTGGGGTCGCCGTCAAGCGATAACCGACGATCGCGGCACCGCCATCGAAACTCGGCGAAGTGAACTTCACCGTGATCGCACCGCTCGATGCCGAACCCGAGCTGATCGTCGGCGAATTCGGCACCACCGCGACGATGTCGAACACCCTCACCTCGTCGCTCGCCGCCGCATAACGCGCGTCTCCCGCCTGGGTTGCCTTCAATTCACAACGCCCCACCGCCACGATTGACACCTTGTTTGCCGCCACCGTGCACACCGTTGCTGTCTCCGACGCCAACGTCACCGGCAGGCCCGACGATGCCATCGGTGCAAGCACAACATCCGGATCACCGAACTCCATGTCCGCCGGCTGGGCGAACGTGATCGACTGGTTCAACGAACCAACCACGATCGTCTGCATGTCCTCGGGATCGGCGGGCAGATAGTTCCCGTTGCCGGCCTGAGTCGCAATCACCACACACGTACCGGCGGCCAGGAACGACACCTTCGATCCGGCCAATGAACACACCGATCCCGCGCCGCCCAACAACGCAACCGTCGGTGCCAGACCCGACGACGCCGTCGCTATCACGGTGTAGTCCCCGCCCGGCAGCGGCTTGGCCGGCACCGACGATGTGATCGACGTCGTCTGCGGCGCTCGTGCCACCGTCAACACCTGCGTCGACGACTGGATCAACGTGTAGTTCGTATCCGCGGCCTTCGTCGCTCGGACACTGCATGTTCCCGCAGCACCAAACGTCATCGCACCCGTCGTCGGGTTCAGACTGCATTGCGCCGTACCGGCACCGCCCACCAGTGCGTACGACACACCACCGGTCCCCGACCCTCCCGAGGTCTTCAGCGTCAACGTGTCACCAAACGCCACCGACGACGCATTCGTCAGAGTCAACGTGGACTGCGCAGCCTGCGCCACCGAGAACGACTGGGTCTGCTGCCCCGCCGCCGAATACACGTAGTTGCCCGCCTGGTTGGTGGCAATTGTGCACGTACCGGCACCCAGAATGGTCACCACCGCACCGGTTGCTCCTGCACTTGCCGTGGTATTTCCCGTCACTGAACACACCGCTGGCGTCGTGGACGAATAAGCGATGACAAGGTTCGACGTCGTCGATGCCGATATACCGAATGCTGCATTCCCGAACGTCTTTGCCGGCAACGCGCCGAACGTGATCGTCTGTGACGTCAGGTTGATACTGAACGACGATGACGTGACCGAGGCCAGTCCGGGTGCCGAGAACGTCAACGTGAAATTTCCACCGGCTCCGTTCACCTTCAAGCCGCTGAAGGTTGCGACACCCGACGCTGCGGAAATGAAATCGCTGCCCAGACTGGCAAAAGACGATCCCGAG
>CAZKVD010000050.1:0-13064 GCA_964556145.1 uncultured Bifidobacterium sp.
GTATACGGCATCGACTTGCCCATGGCTTCGGGGGCGTGCTTGGTCATCGAGTACGGGCCGAATGCGGGGCCGGCCATCACGCCTGCAATCGAGGAGACGATGATGATTCGACCGGAACCCTTGGCGACCATCTTGGGAAGTGCGGCCTGCGTGACGAGCACGGTGCCAAAGACGTTGACCTCGAAGACGCGACGCAGGCGTGCCATGGGAACGTCGGACATGGGTCCGGTCTCGCCGGCGCCGGCGTTGTTGATGAGGACGTCGATGTCCCACTTGCGCACCTTGTCCATGTCGGCTGGATCGGTGATGTCGACCTTCTCGACGCAGATGTTCGATGCTTCCTTGCGAAGCGCCTCGGCCTGTGCCTCGGTTTCGGTGGTTGCGATGACGTCGTGCCCGCGAGCGGCCAGAGCCAATGCGGCGCCTTTGCCGAATCCCGAGCCTGCACCGGTGATCATGACTTTCTTGCCCATGTGATGGCCTTTCTCTATGTGGTTCCGATGATGACACGAACCTCGCCCAGGAAGACGGGGCTCGCATCGATGTCGAGGAAGTTCATCTCATCCTCGTGGAATTCCTGTCGCAATGCCGCCACCGCCTCGGGTGAGGCCGTGGGTGAATCGCGGTAGATCTCGCTGACACCATCGAAGGCGGGTGGAGCGTTGCGTTCGCGGGCGAGGGGGTTGTCGTCGGCATCTGCCGGCGTGTGGTTCTGGACGTAGTGCCGGAAGCCAAAGACGTCGGGGTGGCGCATGGCCCACGGCCCGTGGAGTTCGCGCCAGTGGTGGCGAAACTGCTCGCGGGTGATGTTCGGGTTGCGGCGCAGTGTGGCGGTCATGCGCAGGCCGGTCTTCGGCCCTTCGAGGCGTAAGTCCTCATCGGCAATCCAGATTGGGGAGGCCGAGTGGTCGATGAAGGTTCGCTCGTCGTCGAGGAGGGCGCGGGATGCCTGGGCGACGGCTGCCGCATCGCCGGATCGCTTGGTGGGGTCGACCCACAGTTCGGCGATGCCGTCGAAACATGCGACGGCAGTCGGGCGCATCTCTTGACGGGTGTGCACCTGCTGGTATCCCACGATGCCCAGGGTTGCAGCATGGGAGACCACGAGGGGGGCGTGTTGATCGAACCAACGGGCCTGGAACTCGTCGCGCGACAGGTGGGGAAGCCGCCGCAACGGGAAGATGATCCGTTTGCCCATGGCCCCTTTCTAGTCGCTGTGTGGAATCATGTTGTATGCCCCAGAACCACAAGGTTGTCTTGCTCTCGCACCCGAAGGGTCCCGTCGCCCTCGACAATTTTGGGATCGTCGATGACGAGACCGCTCCGTTGCGTGCGGGTCAGGTTCTCGTCAAGGTCGACCATCTGTCGATCGACGCCTTCATCCGAACCACCCTCGACGGTGGAGGGTTCCATCAGTCCGCCCAGTTGGGTGGCGTCGTGCCGGCCCTCGGCGTGGGCACGGTCGTCGAAAGCACGGACCCCGGTTTTGCGGTCGGCGACGTGGTGACGGGCCCGATGTGTTCGCAGTCGTACGCGGTTCTGCCGGGCGCGGCATGCGGCAAGGTCGACACGAATCTCGCTCCGTCAACGGCTTTTCTCGGTGCGCTCAGCATTGCGACGGGGCTCACGTCGTACGTGGGGATGAAGTACGTGGCCAAGATCTCGGGCGGCGAGACGGTTGCCGTGTCCGGTGCTGCCGGCGCCGTCGGTTCACTCGCGGGCCAGGTTGCACGTCTTCTCGGGGCCGGCCGAGTGATCGGCATCGCCGGCGGCGCCGACAAGTGTCGTTTCCTGACTTCAGATCTCGGCTTCGACGAAGCGATCGATTACAAGGCTGGCGACGTCGCGGGGCAATTGGCGGCGATGGCACCAAATGGCGTCGACGTGTTCTGGGACAACGTCGGTGGTGACGTGCTCGATGCGGTGCTTTTGAATCTCGCTGTCGAAGCGCGGGTCGTCTTGTGCGGTGCGGTGTCGCAGTACGAGAACATGGCCAACGTTCGCGGGCCGAAGAACTACCTGAAGATCGCCGAGCGCGACGCACGCATGCTGGGTTTCACGATCTTCCACTATCCCGACAAGCACGCCGAGGCGACTGCAGCGATGGCCGAATGGTTGGCCTCGGGGAAGTTGCTCGTACGCGAACACGTCGAGCACGGCCTCGACAGCTTCCCGGCTGCGGTGCGGGCGTTGCTCGACGGCGGCAACACCGGAAAGTTCCTGCTCAAAGTTTCGTGATCGGGGGCCTCGTGGCGGTTGGGTAATCTTCCGTCATGGGGGCATTGGCACACGAGATTGACCCGCGCGAATTCGATTCACCGGGCTACCAGAAGAATCCGTTTCCGCTGTACCAGCGGTTGCGCGACCACCACCCGTTGTTCCGCGACCGTTTTCACAACCGTTGGTTGATCAGCCGTTACGACGACGTCAATGCTGCGTTCCAGGACAACGACAGTTTCGACCGAGCGCTGTACAAGGTCGACGGCCCGTATGAATTCGGCTCGTCGCACGTGTTCGGCCCGAACATCCTCGAATACGGAAACAGCGACCGCCACCGTTGGCTGCGCAACATCATTGCGGGACAGTTCGTAGGCCAGGGCCTCGTGTCGTTCATCCCCTTCATCGAAAAGATCGCCGGCGAATTGCTCGAGGATTGCATGGGCGCGGGCGAAGTCGAGCTGGTCAGGCATTTCTCGAACCAGTTTCCGATCCGCGTGATCTCGAACATCCTCGGTCTGCCGCGGGCCGACGAAGAGCGTTTTGTCGGTTGGTACCAGGCGCTCATTGCGGGTCTCGGTTTCGGTGGCGAACATCTCGCCCGTGGAATCGCCGCACGCAACGAAATGTGGAAGTACCTCGAGCCGATCATCGAAGAGCGGCTCGCGAACCCGGGTGACGACCTTCTGTCGAAGATTGCGGTTGCCGAACTCGACGGCCAACGCATGTCGATGGACGAGGTCAAGGGTTTCATTGCTCTGTTGCTGGCGGCCGGTGGCGACACCACCGACAAGGCCATTGCCAACATGTGGTACCACATGCTCTACACGCGTCCCGACCAGTTCGAGGACGTGAAGAAGGACCCGTCACTGTGGGAGAACGTTTTTGCCGAGATGATGCGTTACGACGCAGTAGTTCACGTGCAGTCCCGCTACACCACGCGTGAAGTTGAAATGCACGGTCGGGTCATACCCGAACGATCACTCGTCATCTTGTTGCTCGGATCAGGCAACCGAGACGAGCGGGTGTTTGCGAATCCCGACACGTTCGACATTCACCGAACCGACATGCACATGGGTCGCGAAAACCGGTCGGCCCGCTACAAGGACAAGCTGCCGGGGCACCTGGGGTTCGGTGTCGGTCAGCACTTCTGCATGGGCTACGCCATGGCCCGGCAAGAGGCGGTCATCGCCTGCACCCGAATGATGGAAGTGATGAAGAATCCGCGGCCGAAGTTCGCCGAGCACGAGGGAATTTCGTCGCCGAACATCGACAGCGGTGGCTTCCGTTCGCCCCAAGAGCTGTGGATCGAGTTCGATAGGTGACCATATGCGAGTAACGATCGATCTCGACAAGTGCATCATGGCCGGCGAGTGTGTTTACAACCACCCGTGGCTCTTCGAGTTCAACGACGACAACCAGGCATCGGTGAAGGTTGCGGAACTGACCAACGACGAGCAGAAGCTCAGCGCCCGTCAGGCGCGCGAGGTGTGCCCAAGCGGGGCGATCCAACTGCACGACGCCTGAGCGGGCCGACCTAGTCTTTGTCGAGTCCACTGGTGGTGGACGAAAAGGGGGAACCATGGGTCAGTTGGACGGCAAAGTTGCCATCGTCACCGGTGCGGGTCGCGGTATTGGCAAGGCCATCGCGAAGGTCTACGCGCGTGAAGGTGCGAAGGTTGTCCTCGCCAGTCGCACCCAGGCGAACATCGACAAGGTTGTCGATGAAATCAAGGCCGAGGGCAACATTGCGCTGGGTGTGGCGACGGATGTCGGCAAGAAGGCCGACATCTGGAACATGGTGGCAAAGACGGTCGAAACCTTCGGGCCGGTCGACATTCTGGTCAACAACGCCCAGGGCTTCGGCACCGAGAAGAATCCACGTGCGTCCACCATTCCGACACCGATCGAAGACACCGACGATGACGAGTGGGACTACACGTTCCGCACCGGTGCAACCGCAACGTTGTGGGGCATGCAGGCCGTGTTTCCCCACATGAAGGAGCGCGGCGGGCGCATCATCAACTTCTCCTCGGGTTCGGGTCTCGAGGGTTTCCCGGGCAACACCTGTTACAACGCAACAAAAGAGGCCATTCGTGCTTTGACACGCACGGCGGCGCGCGAGTGGGGCAAGTACGGAATCTCCGTGAACACCGTCAATCCATCGCTGAAGACCGAAGCGTGGGACAACTGGGCCGCCAACAACACCGAATTCGTCGACGGGCTGAAGGAAAAGATGCCCCTCGGCTTCCTGGGTGACGCCGAAGAGCACGGCGGACCGTGGTTGGTGTGGCTCGCCAGCACCGGCGGCGACTACATCACCGGCATGACGTTCTTCTTGAACGGTGGCCGCTACATGAACTGAGCCCGATCGGGGCTCAGACGAGGCCGTTCAGGTGAGAGGTGAGTGTCATCACGAACCCTCCGCCTGGGGGTTGCATGCGGTCGGCGATGACGTCGGCTTCGAACTCGTCGCGCACGCGCATCAAGTGCACGTTGCGCCACGAACGCCCGTCACCGATGATCGTCCCCTCGACATTGAAGGTCGCTCCGCCGAATTCGCCGGACGAGACGACCATGACGATGTGGTCGAGGGACAAGCCGCCGGTGGGGCGTTCGCGTGAATTCAGGTCGGCATTGCGTGGTGTGCAACAGGGAAGAATTGTTCGCAACATTCCCGCGTTCTTGTGCACATGCTTCTCGGCGAAGTCCTTGCGTGTCTGCATTTCGATGAATGATGCGCGGGTGGGGTAGCGCACGATTGCAATGCGATCCCAATCCTCGCCGATCACCGACGTGCGAACATCGGCGGCAAGCATGATGTCGGCCCCGATTTTGTTGAGAATCGACGAGGGGTTGTAACGATCGTCGGCCTCACGGCCCGAGACCGCGGTATCCGTCGTACCGTCGTACGCGGCAACCTCGTGATACTTCATGAGGTTCACCATGAAGATCGGGCCGTCCTCGGCCGGCGGGCGGGTCGCAAGGAACATCCCGTAGTCCTTGTCGATTTGTCCGTAGCCGTGCTTCAGGCGCGGTGATTCGTCGGCCATGATTCCCCCGTTCTCCCCAACTTGCGATGTTGGGGAGAACGGTAGTCGTCAGCGACCGTGGGTGATCGGAATCCGCTCTTGCTTGGCCTTTGCGGCGATCATCGGGATGCGCACCTCCAGGATGCCGTCCTTGTAATCGGCCTTGATCTCCTGTTCGGCCGTACCCGCGGGAAGGCTGACCGTCCGCACAAAGGCGCCGTACTGAAATTCGCTGCGGTAATGGTGGCGGGTCTCGGTTTTTGTCTCCTTGTGGCGCTGAACCGAAATTCGTAGCGATGAGTCGGTCTTGGTGATCTCGATGTCCTTGTCGGGGTCGGCGCCCGGAACCTCGGCGCGTACGACCATTTGGCCGTTCTCCTGGAACTCTTCGACGCGGATCGTGGTTTCTGTGATCATGTCGACCCAGCCGCGGTCGAAGTCAAGAAACGGTCGATCGGGAAGAAGCGAAGGCCACGAGAAGTCGTTGTTCATGCGACGGAGAAGTGACATGGTGTTCCTTTCGGTAGTCGTTGAAGCTCCGAAAGGTAACGACATCAAATTCAACGTGGGCGCCCATCGCACCGATCGGGACCAATGTGCGGTGAGGTTGAGAAAAACGTCAGGTCGACGGAGGCGCTACCGACGACGAAGTCGACGATGATGAAGAAGACGAACTGCTTGAGGAAGTGGTGGTGCTTGTCGATGTTGTGGTGGTCGGTGGCACCGTTGTTGATGTGGTCGTTGGTGCAACGGTTGTCGTCGTGCTCGTTGTGGTCGTTGTCGCGGGCGGCTTGTAGAACGGCCCGCCCCATCCCCAACGAATGTCGACGGGCGCACCGACCGCAGTGCCGCGGGTGTCGTCGAGGGCATCGAGCGCAGTTCGCATCTGCTGCCAGCCGTCCCAGGCCGACACGCCGGTGGTCGGGCAGCCGCCCTTCACCTGTGTGCAGGCCGCGGTTTGCACCGACATGCCGGCGAACTTCATGGTCACGCCCAGGGACTTTGCCCGGGATGCGATGCGTGCCCACTGACGGGCCTGTGTTCCCGTCTTGGTGTGGATCTGGGGCACGACCACCAGGTTGGGGCCGGCCTGTGCCGACACCCACACGACGTCGTCGATGGTCCAGTTGTTGCCGCACACGATGCGGCCTTCCTTGGTGGGGCAACCGTCGGCCGAACCGAAGTTCCACAGGCGAATGGATGTCGTCGTGCGGACGAAGCCGTCGACCCATGCGCGCGCCTGACCTGCCGGGCCCCAACCGGGTTCGAGATCGTTGGCTGCCGACACGGTGACGCGCGGATCGGTGGTGGTGCGGATGCGGGCAACCGCATCGGCCCACAGGGCACCTCCCGAGAAGCCGTTGTGCAGAGTGATACCGCCCGAGTTGCTGGTGCCGAGCGCGAGTTCCCACGGGCCGGTGGCACAGCGTGCAAGTCCACTTGCCCACGCGCGGGCGACGGCGCCGATGTCGTCGTACGACAGCGCAAGGCCGAATCCCGTGGTGCCACCCTCGATCTGCCGGCCGAACGAGAGGATGATGACGCCTTGGGGAACTTTTGTCGCCTGCTCGCAGGCCGCCTTTTCCGCAGCCGGCATTGCGCGGTCGAGCGGAAAGACGTCCTTGCCCCTCACGTAGCTGCCGATGGCAGCCGCCCAACGCAATGAGTCGCGTTCGGGTACCTCGCTCGGATACCAGACGGCCGGGTCACCGGCCATGGAGCTCGGTGAGGTCGGCGCGGAGGCGGACTCGGCCATCGGGGCGACGATGCGGAATGTGCGGAAGCGAACGAGAGAGCGCGACCGCGAAAGTCGAATCGAAACGCGCACCGTGCAGCGGCCGGTGGCATCGACAACCACCGAGTTTCCCCTGCGGGCGCATCGACCGCGAACGAGCCACGTTTTCTTGCCTTTGGCATTGGTGGTGATCAGCGCTTCGAGCGGCGTCGCAGAGCCGGCTGCAAGGGTCGACACGTTCCACGTGAGGCGCGAGGTGGCGGTGGTGGGCAGGGCGGACGCGCCGTGAGGGAAGGCAACCACGGAGGTTGCGAGAACGAGAGCCGCAACAAAACGCCGGCGCATGTTTCGTGTGACATCCATACGCAATCCCGACTCTATCGGTGAACGGGTGCTAGCGATTCGTATGTTGTCCCGATGAGCGACGAAGTGGCACTGAACGGAACCATTGCGGGTTGTGTCGTTGTGGGGGTGACACGCGATCACGCCGAAGTGTGGTCACTCGACGAACGTCAACGCACTCCACTCGCGGTAGTGACGCGACACAATGCGCAAGCAGAACACCGACACGTGAAGACCGGTCAGTTCGGACACGGTCACGAATCCGAAGAGGGCTTCGCGCGGTATTTCTCTGAACTGGCATCGTTGGTGTCGAATGCCGAAGAGATCATGATTGCGGGACACGGCACCGGCCGATCGAACACGATGGAGGCATTCGCCGAATGGTTGAGCAACAAGCAGCGCGAAACCTTCGCGCGGGTGAGCGAACTTCGTTACGTCGACCTACCGCACACAACGGGGCGGGAATTGGCGGCATTGGCCCGCAAGTGGAAGGACCAGCAGCGAAGCACCGGAAGTGGTGTCACGCCGAATAGCGGGGTGGCCGTTTCTCCGAGCGGGCGCGCAGAGTCTCTTGCGCATCGTCGGAAAAAGTCGCCATGATCTGCTGCCTGTTCTCGAGGTCGATTGCTGCCTGAAGGCCGGGAATCTCGAGTGCGCTCCACATACCTTCCTTGGTGAGCGCGACACCGATCGGGCTGTTCAGCATGATCTCGGCCGCTTTGTCATAAGCGCGGTCGAGAAGGCTCTCGGGTGGGACCGTTTCGAGGACCAGCCCGATTCGCTCGGCTTCCTGTGCGTCGAAAATGCGACCTGTCAGCATGAGCTCCTGGGCGCGAGCGGCTCCGACCAACCGCGGCAACAACCAGCTGGTACCGATGTCGCAAGCTGAGAGCCCGATGCGAATGAACGCAGCGTTGAACTTCGCCGTTGATGAGGCGATGCGAATATCAGACCCGAGCACGAGCGCAAACCCGCCACCTGCAGCGGGGCCGTTGACTGCGGCGATGATCGGTTGTGGGATCGATCGCATGTGGGGGATCAGCGAGGCGATGTGTTTTTGCGTAGCGAACGATGCTTCGACCTTGCCGGGCTGGCGGCGGCCGGGTGCCGTGCCGTAACCACCGAGATCGAGACCCGCGCAGAAACCCCGCCCGGCGCCAGTGAGAACGACCACACGCACGGATGCATCATCGGCGACTTCGTCGAGGGTGTCGTGCAGTGACTGGACGAGTTCGCTCGTCATCGCGTTCAGCTTGTCGGGTCGATTCAGCGTGACAAGAGCGATTCCGGGGGACGGAGTTGAGATTTCGACGACGGCCATGTCGTCATCTTGTCACGCAGGCGATCAGCCTCTCGGGTGGACGAGTCGGTACGTCAAGTTGATGCGGGCTGCGTCGACCCGCTTTGTCTTGGCGATGCGATGCTTCCAACACGCTTGTGACGCGCCGCTCATCACGAGCAACGAACCGTGGGGCAGGACGACGCTGGTGGCTTCCCCCGAGTTGCGGTGCTTGAAGTCGAAACGTCGCTCGGCGCCGAATGACAACGATGCGATCACGGGGTTCGTCCCGAGTTCCGGCTCGTCGTCGGCATGCCAACCCATTGAGTCGTCACCCGTTCGATAAAGATTGGCGAGCACCGAATTGAACGTCGCCCCCGTTGCGGTCTCGCAAAGTAGACGAAGCCGCTCGAGTGTGGGTGTCCAGGGTTCGGGTGCGCGTTCCACTCCCGAGTACGCGTAGGCGACTCCGGGATCGGCGACCCAGGCCGACAGTCGGGGTTCGTTCATCTTCTTGCCGAACAGCACGAGATGGTGTGCGCCCCAGGGGATCTCGCTACGGAGCTTCTCGAAAATGTCGGTTGCCTCGGGCCAGCCGATGAAGTTTGGGATCAGTCGGGCGGATCCGTCATGGGGCAACGTCTCACGCCACTCAGGGATCGCAGGATCAGTGAACTGCAGTTCCATGACGGGTCAGACGCTAATCGCGTTCGGGGTGCGCAATAGGATCGCAACCGGGGGTTTTGCAATGCCACAGGTCGACTACAACCCGTTCGCCGGTCCCGACTTCGAGGACCCGGCCGCGGCTCACAAGAAGTTGCGCGAGTCTTGTCCGGTCCATCGTTTCGAAGGCGGCGGGTTCGAATTTGTCAGTCTCACGAAACACGAGGACGTCTTCACTGCGTTGAAGAACATCGACGTGTTCTCATCGCTCTGGGGTCAGGGCCCGCACCGCAAGCCGGCGATCGCTCTTTTCAACGATCCACCCGAGCACACCCGGTTCCGCCGGCTCATCAATACGTCGTTCACACCACGGGCCGCGATGGCCCTCGAGCCGATGATCACCGCCCTCGTCGACGAATTGGTCGACGAGATGCTCGCTGCGCCCGGTCGAACTGCTGATCTGCATGACGCATTGGCGATGCCATTGCCCGTGATCGTGATCGCGCGAATGCTGGGCGTGCCCGAAGAAATGCGCGACACGTTCAAGGAGTGGAGTGATTCACAGCTGCAGGGAATGAATGGAACCGACCCCGCCCGTGAGGCGCGTGCGCGCAAGGCACTGGCCGAGTACATGCTTGCCGAGGCCGAAAAGCGGAGGGCTATCGCCCGTGACGGCGGAGAGATGCCCGTCGACATCATCTCCGACATCGTTGCGGCGTCTTTGGACGACGAGCGGCCCATCACCGATGCCGAAATGCTGTCGCTCCTCACCCAGATTCTGGTTGGCGGTAACGAGACCACGACTTCGTTGATCACCAATCTGATGTGGCGTCTGCTCGGCGACAGGGCGCTGTGGGAAGCCGTCGCGGCCGACCCGAACCTGATCGACGTGGCAATCGAAGAGAGTCTTCGTTTCGACCCGCCGGTCCTCGGGCTGTACCGAACGACGACGTGCCCGGTCACCATGTCGGGTACAGAAATCCGCGCCGACGACAAGGTGCACGTGCTCTATGCCTCGGCGAACCGGGATCCGGCCGTGTGGGAACACCCCGACGAGTTCAGGCTCGACCGTGACATCAACCGTCTGCGTCAGCATCTGTCGTTCGGCTTCGGCACCCACGTGTGTCCGGGAGCCGCGTTGGCGCGAACAGAGACACGCGTTGCGCTGCGCAAGCTGGTGGCCGCCGCGCCGGGTCTCAGGCTTGTAGGTGAGCCCGAACGCATCGAGACGTTCCTGTTGTGGGGAAAGCGCACGTTCCCGGTCAGCTGGTAACTACCACTCCATGTTGGGGTCGTAGACGGCGTTCTGGTTGCCCATGGCGTTGCCGGCATCGGCGATCAACAACTGTCCGGTGATCGACCTTGCTGCCGGTGAGCAGAGAAAGAGAATGTGGGCCGCGGTTTCCTCGGGGCTTTGCAGCCGGCGGATCGGTGTGTCCTCGATGATCCGCTTGGTGTAGGCGGCGACGTCGGGGGAGATGTTCGCAACTTCCTCCTCGCGGAAGCCTTGCGTGTCGACGGGGCCGGGGGCGAGGGCATTCACCGTGACGCCCTTGTGTGCCAGGTACAGGGCGGCGGTGCGTGTCATGTTCACGACCCCCGCACGTGCTGCGCCCGAGTGAATGAAAAGTGGGGCTCCGCGATCGCCCACCTGGTTGTGCACCACGTTGACGATCGAGCCGTCGCCTGCCGCAATCAGGTCGGGCACGAAGCGGCTCATCATGTTCCATGTGCCGTGCAGGTTCAGGTCGACCACTGCACGGAAGCCACGGTCGGACACCTGCGACGGCCGCGCCGGAAACTGACCACCGGCGTTGTTGATGAGGAAGTCGAGACGGCCGAATTCGCCGAGGACGTGTTCGCGCAGTGCCTCGACGCTCTCGGTGTTGCGAATGTCGGCGACGAACGATGTCGCACGGATGCCGATGTCGTGAAGATCGTGAAGGGTCCGCTCGAGATTGTCGGCATCGCGCGCTGCAATGGCCACCGTTGCCCCGAGGGTTGCGAAACCGAGAGCCGTCGCCCGTCCGATGCCCCGCCCGCCACCGGTCACGAGGACGGTGCGGTTCGCAAAGAGTCCCGGGGCGAAGGTTTCGGCGGCGGTCTTCGGTGTGCTCGTCATGCGGCGACAGTAGCGAAGTCAACTACCGTGCGGGTCATGCGCGCGGTCATTTGCAAGGAGTTCGGTCCCCTCGAGAAGTTGGTCCTCGCCGATCTCCCGGATCCGGAATTGCGGGGCGGTCAGGTGCGCCTTCGCGTTCTGGCGAGTGGCGTGAACTACGTCGATGGTCTCTTGGTGCAGGGCAAATACCAGATCAAACCGCCCGTTCCGTTCGTGCCCGGAATGGAGGTCGTGGGCGAAGTGGTCGAGCGAGCCGACGGTGTTGATTCGGTGGCAGTCGGATCCCGCGTGCTGGCCAACATCGGTTTCGGAGGGTTTGCCTCGCATGCGGTGGCCCGGGCCGACAAGTTGATCGCCATTCCCGATGCGATGACCACCGGCCAGGCCGCGAGTTTTGTTCAGAGCTACCTCACGGGTTGGTTCGCCTTCACCAAGCGACTCGGAATCGATCCCGCGCGAACCGAGGGCAACGTCAACAAGTGGGTCCTCGTGTTGGGTGCCGGTGGTGGGGTCGGCCTCGCCGCGGTCGACATCGGTGTGGCCCTTGGTTACAACGTCATCGCTGCAGCATCGACGCAGGACAAGCGAAACCTCGCATCGGCGCGCGGGGCACTTCATGTGATCGATTCGTCGGCCGGCGACGATTGGGTGAAAGACGAGGCAAAGCGCCTGTCGGGCGGCGGTGTCGACGTTTTGTACGACCCCGTGGGTGGAAGCCTCGGCGAAACCTGTCTTCGCGCACTCGGCGAGGATGGCAATTACCTCGTCATCGGGTTCGTTGGTGGCATACCCCGTTTGCCGGCGAATCAGGTGTTGTTGCGCAACAGGCGGGTCACCGGTGTCGACTGGGGCGCTTGGGCGATTCATCACCCCGACGACAATGCAGCAATGTTGCGCGATGTGATGGCTCTGATCGCAACGGGACGTTTGTCGCCGGTCGAACCGGCGTCGTACCCGTTGTCGAAGGCCGCCGCTGCGTTGGCAGACCTCGAAGCTCGCCGTGTGGCGGGCAAGGTGGTGTTGCTTCCCGATTGACGCGGGTCGACAACTAGGGTTGGCGCATGGCAAATCAGAGACCGTTCAGATTCGGGGCGAAAGCCAAGGTTGCGAACAGCGGCAAGGAATGGGCCGACATCGCCAAACAGGCCGAGGACCTTGGCTACGTCAGCCTGCAGATCGACGATCACTACACCAAGCAGTTGGCTCCGGTTCCGGCGATGATGGCCGCGGCGTGTGCCACGTCGACGCTGAAGGTCGGCACGTTGGTCGCCGGCAACGACTTCCGCAACCCGGTGGTGTTCGCCAAGGAAGCCGCCACCATCGACATGTTGTCCGACGGCCGTTTCATGCTTGGCCTCGGTGCAGGGTGGATGAAAGAGGACTACACCATCACCGGCATCCAGCAGGACGACGCGATGACCCGTATTCACCGGATGGAAGAAGCAATCGACGTGATGCGCGGCCTGTGGGGCGCGGCTCCGTTCTCGCACAGCGGTCGGTTTTACAGCGTCTCGGAAATCGATGCTTGGCCGAAGCCGGTGTCGAACATTCCCATCATCGTCGGTGGCGGTGGCGAGAAGTTGTTGGGCATGGCCGGACGCAAGGCCGACATCGTCGGCATCAACCCGAAGATCGTCGGCCGATCAATCAACCCACGGTCCATGGCAACCGCTG
>CAZKVD010000051.1:0-277 GCA_964556145.1 uncultured Bifidobacterium sp.
GCCCGCGAGATGCGGGCCCAGTACCTCGACTCGATGGATCTCGAGCGCGAGCGCGGCATCACCATCAAGGCCCAGAACGTGCGTGTCGACTGGAAAGGGTCGGTGCTCCACCTGATCGACACACCCGGCCACGTCGACTTCGGCTACGAGGTCAGCCGGTCACTCGCGGCTTGCGAGGGCGTGGTTCTGGTCGTCGATGCTGCGCAGGGGATCGAGGCCCAAACCCTGGCCAACTGTTACCTCGCCCTGGAAAACGACCTCGAAATCGTGGCGGCGC
>CAZKVD010000051.1:358-12621 GCA_964556145.1 uncultured Bifidobacterium sp.
ACCCCGACTACTACGCCGATGAAATCGAGCGTGTCCTCGGCATTCCGGCCGACCAGATTCTGCGCATTTCTGCCAAGACCGGTGAAGGTGTCCCCGATCTTCTCGATGCAATCGTCGAGCGCATTCCCGCACCGAAGGGCGATCCCGACCAGCCGCTGCAGGCGCTCATCTTCGACAGCCAGTTCGACCAGTACCGCGGCGTCGTCAGTTCGGTGCGCGTGATGAACGGCGTGCTCGATTCGCGCGGCAAGTTGCTGTTCATGCAGGCCGGCGCCGCACACGAGGCCATCGAAATCGGCGTGCGTCGTCCGGTCAACACCCCGGTCGACTCGCTCGGGCCCGGTGAAGTCGGTTATCTCATCGCCGGCATCAAGGATGTCGCCGAGGCGCGAAGCGGCGAGACGGTCACCAAGGCCGAACGTCCGTCGGGCGAGCCACTGCCCGGTTACCGCGACCCCAAGCCGATGGTGTTCTGCGGTCTCTATCCGATCGACGGAGACGACTTCGAGAACCTGCGTGACAGCCTGCAGAAACTGAAACTGAACGACGCGTCGATCACCTACGAACCCGAAAGCTCCGGGGCGCTCGGCTTCGGTTTCCGTTGCGGATTCCTCGGCCTCCTGCACATGGAAATCGTGAAAGAGCGTCTCGAGCGCGAGTTCAACCTTGCACTCATTGCCACGGCGCCGTCGGTTCAGTACCGCGTGCACAAGACCAACGGCGAGGTGCAGTTGGTCGACACACCGATGTCGTTGCCTCCCGTGCAGCAGATCAACTTCATCGAAGAGCCGTACTTCAAAGTCGGCATCATCACGCCAAAGGACTACACGGGCACCTTGATGGAACTGTGCCAGTCGCGTCGTGGCGAATTGCAGAAGATCGAGTACCTGTCACCCGAACGTGTCGAATTGATCTATTCGATTCCTCTCGCCGAAGTCGTCGTCGATTTCTTCGACCAGATGAAGAGCCGCTCGCAGGGCTACGCCAGCCTCGACTACGAACTCGAGGGTTACCGCGAATCCAATCTCGTGCGCGTCGACCTGTTGCTGAACGGCCAGGCGGCCGACGCTTTCAGCACCATCGTCCACCGTGACCGTGCCTTCGACTACGGACGCAGGATGTGCGAGAAGCTGAAAGAGTTGATCCCGCGCCAGATGTTCGACATCCCCATCCAGGCGGCCATCGGCGGAAAGGTTCTCTCCCGCGAAACGGTGAAGGCGAAGCGCAAGGACGTTCTCGCCAAGTGCTACGGCGGTGACATCACGCGAAAGCGCAAACTGCTCGAGAAGCAAAAAGAGGGCAAGAAGAAGATGAAGTCGATCGGCCGTGTCGAGGTGCCGGGCGACGTGTTCATCTCTGCTCTCAAGCTCGACGACTGAGCCACGATGCCGTCTGCATTCCGGTCGCTGCGCAACCGCAACGCCCGCTTCTTTTTCGCCGGCGTTCTGATCAGCAACGTCGGCACGTGGATGCAGTTCACCGCTTCGGCGTTTCTCTTGTACCGACTGACGGGCAAGGCGACCGACCTCGGTCTGAACGTGATGTTCCAGTTCCTGCCGATGCTGCTTCTCGGTGCGTGGGCGGGCGCGGTGGCCGATCGTCGGAATCGTCGTCGCATGACGCTCATCACGCAGTCTGCGCTTGCCCTGCAGTCGCTGGTCCTCGGAGTTCTCGACCTCGCGGGAGCGATCAACATCGGGGTCGTCTACGTGCTCAGCCTCGCGCTCGGTGTCATCAATGCCTTCGACAATCCGGCCCGACGCGGTCTCGTCACCGAACTGGTCGACGTCGAGGACATTCCGAATGCGGTTTCATTGAACACGGCGGTGATGACCGGTTCGCGCATCTTCGGTCCCGCGCTTGCGGCTGCACTCGTTGGGCCGTTGGGTACCGGTTGGCTGTTCGTCATCAACGGCGTGTCGTTCGCGGCAATTCTGATCGGCATCCTGGTGATGGATGTGTCGTTGCTACGTGTCGCGACACCGGCCCCGCGAGGAGGCAAGCCCGTCCGCGAGGCGATGTCGTTCATCCGTGAGGACCACGTGTTGCGCCCACTGTTCATCGTGCTCACGATCGTCAGCACGTTCGCCTTCAACTACAGCGTGGTGTTGCCGAAACTGGCCGACTCGCGATGGGGAAGTGAAAACTCGTTCGGTTGGCTGCTTGCCGTCGTCAGTGTCGGCAGCCTGATCGGCAGCCTTCTCACTGCGGGACGTGAATCTGTGTCACTGCGGTGGTTCAACTGGAGCGTCTTCATCCTGGCGGTCAGCAACATCGCTCTCGCGTGGGCGCCGAACCTTGCGATGGCATTCGTCTTTGCGGTACCGCTCGGTGCCGGTGGTGCGGCATTCATTGCAAGCGTCAACTCGATCTCGCAGGTGATGTCGCCGCCCAACATGCGCGGTCGTTTGCTTGCGCTCGGAGCAGTTGCGTTCCTCGGTTCGACCCCGGTCGGCGGTCCGGTGACCGGTTGGATTGCCGACAACGTCAGCCCCGAATGGTCACTCGGCTACGGCGGGGTGATCGCACTTCTTTGCTGCGCTTGGATGGCGACGGTCATGAGGCGTCAGCCACAATCGGTCTCATGACGAGCATCATGTGGTTTCGCCGCGACCTGCGCGGCCACGACAACGAGGCTCTCGCGGCCGCATCGGCGGATGGTCCGTGCGTGCCGTTGTTCGTGCTCGACCCCGTGTTCCTCGAACGTTCGGGTCCGGCCCGTCTTTCGTTTCTCTTCGGTGCACTCGAGTCTTTGAACGAGACCCTCGGTGGGGCATTGGTGCTTCGCGTGGGCGACCCCGTCGAGGTCGTGCCCGCACTTGCCCGCGAGGTGGAGGCCGGCACGGTGTACGTCGCGAAGGATTTCGCACCGTACGGCCGTCGCCGTGACGTGGCGGTTGCCACGGCGTTGAAGGGTGCGGGATCCCGCCTGCGTGGCGTGGGCAGCCCGTATGCGGTCGAGCCGGGTTCCGTGACAAAGGACGACGGCAAGCCCTACGCGGTCTTCACGCCGTTCCACAAACGTTGGGCGCCATTGCTGACTCCGCTCGAGGAGAGCGATCCGGTCCACAGCCTGCTGATTGCGCCGGGAACCGTACGCAGCGATGTGATTCCCGCAAGGCCGGATCTTGTTGCGGTGCTGCCCGAACCCAGCGAGCGCGCCGCACACGAGCGGTGGGAGTGGTTCTGCGACAACGCACTGAATGGTTATTACGACAACCGCAATGCGCCGGCGGTCGACGGCACATCGAAGTTGTCGATGTATCTGCGTTTCGGTCTGCTTCATCCGAAGCAGCTACTTGCCGATCTTGTGAATGGCTCCAAAGACCACGATCACTTCCGCTCGGAATTGTGCTGGCGTGAGTTCTACGCCGACGTCTTGTTCCACCAACCGAACACGATGTGGGAAAACCTGCAGCAGAAAATGAACAAGATCAGTCTCGACACGGATCAGCAAGCACAGGCGAGATTCGAGAAGTGGTGTGCGGGCGAGACGGGCTATCCGATCGTCGACGCGGGTATGCGTCAGTTGCTGGGCACGGGGTGGATGCACAATCGGGTTCGCATGATCACGGCCAGTTTTCTGGTGAAGGATCTGCACCTGCCGTGGCAGTGGGGTGCGCGTCACTTCATGCACCATCTCGTCGACGGCGACATCGCGTCGAACAACCACGGTTGGCAGTGGAGTGCGGGAACCGGCACCGATGCCGCGCCGTACTTCCGTATCTTCAATCCGCAGAGCCAGTCGGAGAAATTCGATCCCGAGGGCACCTACATCCGCGAGTTCGTACCCGAACTGGCGCAGTGCCCGACCAAGCAGATTCACCAGGCCGGTGCAGGTGGTTTTGCGGGCTATGTGGCACCGATCGTCGACCACGCCGCCGAGCGTGAAGAGAGCCTCGCCCGCTACAAGGCGGTGTCGGGCAAGTAACCTTTGGTGCGAAATGTTGGATGAACGCAAGACCGCAATTCTCCGTGCAGTCGTGCAGGAGTACATCGCAACGGGCCAGCCCGTTGGTTCGGCCCACGTGGCTGCACTTGCGGGTGTCAAGGTATCGCCGGCGACGGTGCGCAACGACATGGCGATGCTCGAACAAGAGGGCTACCTCGTCCAGCCGCACACTTCCGCGGGTCGTATTCCCACCGACAAGGGATACCGCTTTTTCGTCGATGCACTCGAACCCGCGGGCAAACCCAACAAGGTGACCGCCGAGCGTGTCGGGACGTTTTTCAACCATGCCACGGGCCGGCTCGAAGAATTGTTGCAGCGCACGTCGGGTCTGCTCACCGACATGACCAGTTATGCGGCGTTGGTGATGGGCCCCAGCGCCGAAGTTGCAACAGTCCGCAGCGTGCAGGTTGTGCGACTGTCGCCGCGCATGGCCACGGTTGTTGCCGTTTTGTCGAACGGTGTGGTGCAAAGCGAGTCGGTCGACATCGACGAGGCCGTGTCCGATGCCCAGGTTGCCGCGGCAAGTGCCCATCTGAATGCAGCCGCCTTCGGCCACACCTTCGGCCAGGTGCACCTGGCGCCGACGGGCGATGTCGGGGTCGACGCAGTCTGTGCCGATGCACTCGGGTTGTTGAAACCCCATCAAACCGACGCCAACGTCATCGTCGGAGGCGCGGCAGCGATGGCCCAGGCATTCGACGCCGTCGATGTCGTGCGTTCGGTGCTCGCGGCTCTCGAACAGCAGTACGTCGTGGTCTCGTTGGTGAAGGATGTTGTTGATCGCGGTCTCAGCGTTGCAATCGGAAGCGAACACGGAATCGAGCCGTTGTCGGCGTGCTCGGTCGTTGTTGCTCCCGTCATGGCCGAGGGTGAAAAACTCGGCACGGTCGGCGTGCTCGGCCCGACACGCATGAACTATCCCCGGGCGCTTGCCACCGTCGAGGCAGTGAGCACACAACTCGGTCGTCGTCTCAGTGACGGCGGACAAGGCTGACGGCGGGAATCATCATGGCCGACTTTTACGAAGTTCTCGGTGTTGCGCGCGGTGCATCCGCCGACGACATCAAGCGCGCGTACCGCAAGCGCGCACGCGAGCTGCACCCCGATGCGAACCCCGACGACCCGACGGCCGAGGACAGCTTCAAGGAATTGAGCCGTGCCTACGAGGTGTTGTCCGACCCTCAGCAGCGGGCGAATTACGACCGCTTCGGCGAGGCCGGTGTTGGTGGAGCCTCGGGTGGCGATCCATTCGGCGGCGGTGGATTGGGCGACATCTTCGAGGCATTCTTCGGCGGCAATTCACCCTTCGGTGGTGGTGGTGGTTTCGGTGGTCGCGGTGCGGCCGGGCCGCCGCGCGGCCAGGACATCGAGACGATCGCCGACATCACTTTCGAAAACGCGGTGTTCGGCGGCACGGTGCCCATCAGCGTGAAGACCGCATTGCGTTGCGACGACTGCAGCGGAACCGGCGCGGGCGCGGGCACCAAGCCCGTGATGTGTGTCGACTGCGAAGGCTCGGGCCAGGTGCGTCGGGTGCGCCAGAGCCTGCTCGGCCAAATGGTGACATCCAGTCCGTGTCAGCGCTGCGGCGGTATCGGACAGGTCGTTGCGACACCTTGTGCAAAGTGCAAGGGCGAGGGTCGCATCATCGACACGACCACGTACCAAATCGACGTTCCGGCAGGTGTCGACACCGGAGCAACACTGCGACTGACGGGCCGCGGTGCGGTGGGGCCGCGTGGGGGTGGAACGGGTGATCTGTACGTGCACGTACGTGTGGCACCGCATGCAACCCTGCAGCGCGACGACTACGACCTCGTTTACGTCCTGCGCCTCGGCATCGCCCAGGCGGCGCTCGGCACCTCGACCAGCATCGACACCCTCGAGGGGGCCGAAGAACTTGTCGTGCCTGCGGGTACCCAACACGGACAAGAGTTCACGCTGCGCGGACGGGGAGTCCCGCACTTGAACGGCGGTGGGCGTCGTCGCGGAGACCTGCGGGTCATTGCTCAGGTCGATGTGCCGACGAAGTTGTCCGACGACGAAGCGAAACTGCTCAGACAGTTCGCCGAACTGCGCGGTGACGCCGTGTCGGGTCCCGACAAGGGTCTGAAGTCGCGCATCAAATCGGCGTTTTCGTGAACCCGATTTTGCGGAACTCCGCGGCACACGTCGTGGTCGATCACCTCGAGAATCCGCGACTCGACGAAGTCGATGCCCACCACCTGTTCCGTGTCCTTCGGCTGCGTGACGGCGACGTGGTGACTGCCACCGACGGGCGCGGTCGGTGGCGCGAGTGTCGTGCGCGTGGACGTGAGTCGATCGTGTTGCACGGCGATGTGGTTGTCGAAACACCGCGGGCGTTGCCGATCGGTGTTGCGTTCGTGCCGGTCAAGGCCGAAAAGCCCGAGGCGACGATTCGTCAACTCGTCGAAATCGGCGTCGACGAAATCTTCGTCGTCGCCCCGACCAAGCGCGCCGTTGCCGGTGCCCGCGACCGGCTGAACGACCGCGCCGAGCGCATCGTGCGCGAAGCCTGCATGCAGAGTCGGCGGGTCTTTCTGCCGGCCATTCATCTCGGTGTTCCCCTGGCCGACATCGTGACGCTGTCGGGTGCGGCGCTTGCCGACCCGAACGGAAGCGCACCAACCAACGCGAACCGGCTGTTGATCGTGGGCCCCGAAGGGGGTTTCGACGATGGGGAGGTGTCGGCCGCGATTCCTCGGATCAACATCGGTCCCGCAGTTCTTCGTGCCGAAACGGCTGCGCTGGTCGCCGGTGCGCGTTTGATCGCGCTCCACGCGTGACAATGGTGGGGACGGAAACGGAAACCCATGGCTGACGACGACTTCTTCGACGAATCCCCTTACTCGCAGTTGGTGGGTGAGCGTCTGCGCGCAATCCGCCGCCAGAAGAAACTGTCGCTGAACGAAGTCGAAGCCCAGACGAACGACGAGTTCCGCGCGTCGGTGCTGGGCGCATACGAGCGCGGGGAACGGGTGATCTCCGTGCCGCGACTCGAGCGTCTCGCGCGGTTCTACGGCGTGTCGATCGACCAGTTGCTGCCGCGCGATCCGATGACGGTTGAACGCAATCAGCCGGGCGCCACGGGCCCCACCAAGATCCGCATCGACGTCGCCAAGTTGTCGACGTACCCCGAAGACAAGTTCCGCATGCTCGAGCGGTTCCTTCGGATGATCCAGGTGCAGCGACAGGACTTCAACGGCAAGGTCATCACCGTGCGTGCCCACGACACCCGCGCGATTGCCGTCATGCTCGACGTCCCCGTCGATGAAGTTGCCGCGCATCTCGGCTCGCTCGGTCTCATCTTCGTGCCGCCCACCGCGTGATGGTTCCCACGGCGCCGGGTTTCGGCGTGTACATCCACGTTCCTTTCTGTTCTCGGCGTTGTGACTACTGCGCTTTTGCGACGTGGGACGACAAGGAAAACCAAATCACCGGATACATGGATGCGCTTGCAACCGAGATTCGCCGCGCGGTCGATGCGGGGTTGGCGCCGTCCGAAACGATCTTCGTCGGCGGTGGAACGCCGTCGTTGGTTCCCGCCGAGATGCTTGCGCGCGTCGTCGCCGCCGTGCCCACCACACCGGGAGCAGAAGTGACGGTCGAGTGCAACCCCGACAACGTCACCGAGTCGTTGCTGCGTGCGTACCGTGATGCGGGTGTGAACCGCATCAGCCTCGGCGTGCAGTCGATGGTTCCCCACGTGCTGGCCGGATTGGGTCGCGAGCACAATCCCGACAACGTGGTTGCCGCAGTCGAGGCGATTCGCCGCGTCGGAATTTCCACGTTCAATCTCGATCTCATCTACGGCGCGCATGGTGAGTCGGTTGATGACTGGGCCACAACGCTGCGTGCTGGGCTCGCGCTGGACCCACCACACATTTCGGCCTACGCACTCACCGTCGAGGCCGGAACTCCGCTGGCCGACGACGAAGTGCGACATCCCGACGACGACGACCAGGCCGACAAGTACCCGATGGCGGACGATGCCTTCGAAACCGCAGGGCTGACAAATTACGAGATCTCGAACTGGGCACGGCCGGGTCACGAGAGCCGCCACAACCGGTTGTACTGGGCACAAGCCGACTACCGCGGCTTTGGTTGTGCGGCCCATTCGCATTCATCGGGGCGTCGCTGGTGGAACGTGCGAACCCCCGAGCGTTACATCGACCTCGTCAACAGGGGAGAGTCCTCCGAGGCCGCGTTCGAACGGTTGACCGCCGATCAGATCGCCGCAGAGCGGGTGCAATTGACGATTCGCCGCCGCGAGGGAGCGGCGCTCGCCGACATCGCCCCCGACAAGCACACCGACATCGAAGAAATGGTGGGCGATGGTCTGTTGCAGGTGCACGACCAGCGGGTGATCCTGACCCCCCGGGGAAGGCTGCTTGCGAATGCGGTTACTCTTCGACTCACATGACGAATGCCATCTACCTCGTGCGCCACGCCAAGGCCGGTAGCCGCGCCGCGTGGGGAGACGATGATTCACTGCGACCACTCATTGACGAGGGTTGGGGGCAGGCGCGCATCATCGCGGCCCGGCTCGCCCCGTTGCAGCCGACGCGCCTGGTTGCCAGTCCGTACCTGCGCTGTCGCCAGACACTCGAGCCACTGGCCGACCTGACATCACTCCCGGTCGAATCCGTCGATGCGCTCCGTGAAGGGGTCGACACCGACGCTGCGCTTGCGTTCCTCGAGGGCCTTGCCGATGGCGTGGTGGCGTGCAGCCACGGAGACGTCATCCCCGCAGTCCTGAAGCGCCTCGAATGGCACGGTCTCGACATCGTCGACTGGCCCGACACGCGAAAGGGCTCGGTATGCCGCCTCGAGCGCCACGAGGGCCGCTTCGTCAGCGCCCATTTTTCGCCGCCGCCCCGCTGAACTTTCGCGGCCTCCGCTATGCTTCGCGTTGCCTTTTAGGGCGCGTAGCTCAGTTGGTTAGAGCGCTACCATGACACGGTAGAGGTCCCGGGTTCGAGTCCCGTCGTGCCCACAAAATCGCAGTTGGGAACCCGAAGATCGGGAAATTGCGGAGTGGGGGGAAACACCATGGGTACCGTTCCGGTTTCGTTGTCGAAAGAACGCCTCGGCCTCGACCTGCACATGTACGACGGCGCGGGTCCCGCTGCCAGCGACACGTGGACGTTCGGCGGTTGGAAGTTGTACTTCGTGCGCCTCGATGCAGGTCAGAAGTGGACCCTCGACGGCGGTGGCACCACGTTCATCAAGGTCGTCACCGGCGCACTCGCGTCTCCTGCCCGGGTGCCCTACGTTGCGGCCCGTTCACTCGCCGACACCCGCGTCACCGAGACCGAACTCGTGGCCGGCGCCGATGGTGCGCTCGTCACGGTGCTGGTCAAGACCGCCGCTGCACCCGATCGCGTCACCTCGATGAACGACATCGCGCTTGTCGGCCCACACGCCGACTGCCTGGGTTGGACATCGTTCGGCGAGCGCTTCGCCGCCTACACCGATTACTTCAACGGCCTGGATGCCGGTCTCACGCCCGGCTTCCACCTGCTCGACGCCAACGGTGAAGAGATTTGTTATCTCTACCTGTGGACCGCGGGCAAGGGCGTCGACCTGTCGACGCACAACCACGGTCGTCCGCCCAGCCCCACCAGCCCGGCTTTCGCCGAAGTGCACTGGGTCGTGTCGAACGGAACCGGCAAGGGTGGCATGTACGAAACCGCCGAACCGGGCGCCGAACACCGTGATCGCCTGCCCGTGCCCGAAGGTTTCGAACACGGGCCGTTCTTCGAATTCGATGCGAACGGCGCACCGATCCTCCGCGAGAACGGTGCAGTCATGTACCCGTGGCACGGCTGGCAGGGCGGCGACGACGGCCAACCCGGTCAGGCCTACGACGTGGTGATCCCTTTCGAGATCACCGTGCCTTACGCCCGCATCACGGCCTGAGTTCGGTTCGCACGGCCCGTGCGAATGCGACCAAACCAATCTCTTCGAGGTCGTTCAGCACCATTTCGGGTGTCTTCGGTGGTCTGCGGAGTGCAACGGACGATTCGTTGATGATGCGCGCAAACTCTTTCGGATACTTTCCCCCGAGTTCGCCGAAGAATGTTGCAGGTGTGAGCGCCTGGCATGAGCGACCGATGTCGCGACGCGGGAAGTCCCGGATGTTGTTTGTCAGCAGCACGTCGACGCGGCCGGCGCGAGCGGCAGCGGAATGAACATGGTCGGTCGGGTCGGGTCCGGTCATGCGCGGGACCAAGTCGGCGTACGTCGCACGTGCAATTCGTCCGGATGGTGACCACCTGCGAACTTGATCGACAACGTGATCCGCTTTTGCTTCGGACATTTGCCGACGCTCGACGAAGATTCGGCGGAGTTCGACCATCAAATCGTCCGACCACACGACGTCGATGATTCGAGCTTCATGCGTCCGCATGATGAGGTTGATCAACCGCACGGAAAAGAGAACGTTTGTATCGGGAAAGACCCGCACGAATCAGTACTCAACCCCGGCATCAATGAGGTCGTTCACCAATACGGCCACACGCTGGGTAGCGGTGCGACGATTCTTCTCGAATTCAACGAGATCCGAGACAGCGATGAGTTTGTGTCGACTACCGGGTTTGCGTGTCGCCGGGAGGCGGTTGTCGGCAATCAGCTTTTCGATGTATTGCCGGGTGACGCCGAGCATCTCGGCAGCGCGAGCCGGGGAGACTGATTCATCGTTCGCCGCCAAGGTGACGCCTGTTGACAGGTTGGCGGCAAGCGTGATGATCAGATCGGCGAGGGCGGGGTTGGTGATTTGATCTGCTGCCCGACGCAAAACGGCTGCATCGCGGGTGGCGCGGCGGTTTGCGGGTATTTGAACGACCGTTGCCATGCGGTCGAACATAGCAACAGGGTGCAACAACTGCAACCAACTTTGTCTTCAGGAACCCAAAAGGGGGCGCAGTTCCACCTTGCGGTTGCAGGCTCGAGAGCCCTGTTGGGCAAGTTCGCGGGCGACGTCGATGTCGGCAGCCTCGATCAGCCAGAAGCCACTGACGTATTCACCTTCGGCGTTCGTACCGGGATCGTGCAACGGACCATCGACGGAGACGCCGGCACCGTTGCGGTTGTCGAAGCGGACGGCCTCGTGGGGTGCCGACAGTCCGCCCGCAAAGAGCCAGTGTCCGTTTGCGACGAGGCTGTCGTTGAAGGCATCGATTGCCGCAATCTCGTCGCCGCTACCGGTGTTGGTTGCGGTGTCGATGACCGAAATGAGGAACTTCACCGTGCCGAGTCGCCGAAGCGGTATTCGCGCGTGAGGATGTCGAGGCGCTGCGTCAGTTCGGCGTCGAGTGGTGTCGACAGTGCGGCAACCGCGTCGGCGAGCTGCTCGGGTTTGCTGGCGCCGATGATCGGTGAGGTGATTGCGGGACGGGTGAACTGCCATGCGACGGCGAGTTGCGCCATTGACATGCCTGCTTCCTTGGCAATGCCGCGGAGAGCGTCGATTGTTTCGAACATACGGTCCTGCCAGTAGCGCTCCTGGTAGCGACCGGCGGTGCCGTCACCCTCGAGCGCGAAGCGCGTTCCCTCGGTTGGTGTTCCCGGGTTGTGCTTGCCCGTCAGAAAGCCACCTGCGAGCGGGTTGTAGGGAATGATCGCGATGTTTTCTTGCTCGCAGAGCGGAATGAGTTCACGCTCGTTCTCGCGGAAGAGCATGTTGTAGCGGGGCTGAATGCTGGCGAAGCGTGCCCAGTGGTTGACATCGCTGCGGCCGAGTGCGGTGGCGAGTTGGTATGCGAGGTAGTTCGAGCAACCGATGTAGCGGATCTTGCCCGACTTCACGAGATCGTCGAGCGCCGACAGCGACTCGTCGTGCGACACCCGTGGGTCGTAGAAGTGCAACTGGTAGAGGTCGATGTAGTCGGTTTGCAGACGGCGCAGCGATGCGTCGACGGCACGTACGATGTTCTTGCGGCTGTTGCCCTGGTCCCACGGGTTCGGGCCGGTGGGGGCGAAGCACTTTGTGGCGACGATGAAGTTGTCGCGCTGGCCCTTCATCCACCGACCGATGATGCTCTCGGTTTCACCGTAGGCGCCGGTCATGTTGCCGATGGGGTAGACGTCGGCGGTGTCGATGAACGTGAAGCCGTGTTCCTTCGCCTTGTTCAGGATCGCAACCGATTGTTCCTCGCTGCACTGATGGCCGAAAGTCATGGTGCCAAGGCACAGTCTCGAAACCATCATTCCGGTGCGGCCGAATCTCACGTGTTCCATGCCGCCGACCGTAGTCTGAAGCCCCGTGGCCGTCGTATTCGCACTTCTC
>CAZKVD010000052.1:0-12444 GCA_964556145.1 uncultured Bifidobacterium sp.
GTCGAGGTCCATGTCGAAACCGGCATCGCGGAGAACGCGAGCCTTGCGCTCTTCCTTGGCCTTGCACCAGATGAACTCCTGCACATCGGGGTGATCGACGTTCAAGATGACCATCTTGGCTGCACGGCGTGTCTTGCCGCCCGACTTGATGGTGCCGGCGCTGGCGTCGGCACCACGCATGAACGACACCGGACCCGATGCCGTGCCTCCGCCCTGGAGCTTTTCGTGGCTCGAGCGGATGTTCGACAGGTTGATACCCGAACCTGAACCGCCCTTGAAGATGGTTCCCTCTTCGCGGTACCAGTTGAGGATGCCGGCCATCGTGTCTTCGACGGCGAGGATGAAACATGCGCTGGCCTGCTGGGGAACGCCCTTCACGCCGATGTTGAACCACACCGGGCTGTTGAACGCTGCGCGCTGCGTGACGAGGATGAACTTGAGTTCATCGCGGAAGGCCTCGGCCTCCTCGGCGTCGACGAAGTAACCGCCCTCGATACCCCAATCGGCGATGGTGTCGGCGACGCGGTCGATGACCTGGCGCAGCGAGGTCTCGCGCTCGTCGGTGCCAAGGGTGCCGCGGAAGTACTTCTGGGCGACGATGTTGGTGGCGTTCAGCGACCACGACGCGGGGATCTCGACGTCACGCTGTTCGAAGGCGACCGAGCCGTCCTTCCAGTTCGTGATACGCGCATCGCGGCGCTCCCAAACGACGGAGTCATACGGGTGGACACCTGGGTTCGTGAAATTGCGGCGAATCCCGATGGACAACCGATCCGGTGCGAGAGACATGAGTTTCCTTCCTTACTGCTTCGAAGTCTTGTGATGAGGCTTGTATTGAGAACTGCGTTTGTGACCGTGGTCACTGGCGCTCACTGCGTTGGGAGCGCGGTTGACCAACACGTCACCGTCGTTGGATTCGGCCGGCCGGCGAAACTACCGCCGTCGTCGTATCCACTAGATGTTGTGGGTCTCCGCCCCCCATTGCGGTGATGGCCACAACTGGTTGTGTAATTACAGCACTGTGCTTACCTTTTGTCAACGATTGTCGATGGTCACACGCCGGGTGCGCCATTCGAGCCGCACGATACGGACACACCCCTGTGTGAAGGAAGTGGACAAACGTGTGAATTTCCCGATTTTTCGGGGGATAGCCCTGTGGACGATGGTGGACAACTCGACCCTGCCCGGGAGGGTCTGAGCGCGGTGTCGTCAGGCGCCGGACACCGCGACAGGAATTCCGTTGAGAACGCTGGTCCCTGAAATGGGGTCGAAGAGGTCTTCGTCGGTCAGGGCATTGGAATTCACTCCGGCGTACTCCCCCGCCACCGAGAGGCGCGTGCCGGGCACCGAGTGCCCCCAACCGTGCGGCAACGAGACGACACCGGCGCGGATGTCATCGGTGATTTCGACGGGAGCCAACACCTCGCCGACCCTGCTGCGCACGCGCACGGCCTGACCCTGCGAAATGCCTCGCGACGCTGCATCGTCCGGATTCATCTGCAGCGTGCATCGCGGCTTGCCCTTCACGAGCACGTTGATGTTGTGCATCCACGAATTGTTGGAACGAAGGTGACGTCGACCCACGAGCATCAATTGCCCTTCGTCGATGCTGGTTGCATGCGCCCACAGACGTTCGATGTCGGCGATCAACTGCGACGGTGCAAGTTCGATCTTCCCCGACGACGTACGAATCACTTCGGGCAGTCGCGGGCGCAACGCGCCGAGGTCGACTCCGTGCGGGTTTGCCAACAGCACGTCGAGCGACAGCCCGTCGGGTGCGGCGCCGAAGGCGTCACCGTACGGACCGCTGCGCAACATGAAATCGACCATCCGAGCAGGGCCACGGCGCCCCGATGACGACAACATGGCAAGAATCTCGTCGGCATCACGTCCGCAGATGTTCGACGACGAATCGCGCACCGCAGACGCGACGAGTCCGGCGATCGCCATGTCGTCGGCAACTGCAGGATCAGCATCAAGACCGGCACCCTGCGCAATCATTCCCAACTTGGCAAGGATCTCCCACTCGTCGGGCTGCCCGTCGTCGAGCGGCAACACGGCGGGGCTGTAGTTGGCCACGTTGCGGACGGCGAACGCAAGCAGAAACACGTCGTAGTGATCGCGCTGCAGATGCGATGGCGGAGGAAGGATGACATCGGCATGACGCGTCGTCTCGTTGAGGTAGATGTCGACGCTGACCATGAAGTCGAGCGACTCGAGCGCCCGATCAAGTTTTCCGCTGTTCGGGTTCGACAAAACCGGGTTGCCGGCAAGTGTGACCAGCGCGCGAAGCTGCCCGTCGCCGGGCGTGAGAATTTCATCGGCAAGCACGGCAACGGGGAATTCGCCCATCACCTCGGGCAGACCCTTGATGCGTGATGAACCCTTTCCGTATTGGAATCCCTTGCCGCGCCCCGGCTGACCCTTGGTGGTCGCGCCACCGGCAGCAGGCAACGTGAACAGCGAGCCACCCTCGCGGTCGAGGTTGCCCGTCAGGATGTTCACGACGTCGACGAGCCACGAAGTAGTCGCGCCGAACGCAGTGGTCGTCGTACCGATACGCCCGTACACAGAGGACGAAGGCGACGCCGCGAGTTCGCGCGCGATGCGACGAATCGTTGCAGCATCGATGCCGCACGCACGCTCGACGGCTTCGGGGGTGAAGCGCTCGACGGCGTTGCGAATGTCATCGAGACCGTTCAGGTGCGGAGCAACATGGGCGCCGATCGAGACGAGACCTTCGGCGAACAACACGTGCGCGATCGATGCCAGGAACAGAGCATCGCCGTTTGGGATGATCGCCAACCACTCACTGGCTTTCTGCGCGGTTTCACTGCGACGCGGGTCGACGACCACCACCTTGCCACCGCGGGCAAGAATCGCTTCGAGGCGACCCGGAAAGTCGGGTGCCGTGCACAGGCTGCCGTTCGACGCGTACGGGTTCGCCCCCAACATGAGCAAGTAGTGCGTGTTGTCGATGTCGGGAATCGGCACCGACTGCACCGTGCCGAACATCAATCCGCCCGCGAGTTGCTTCGGTGCTTGGTCGACGCTCGATGCGCTGTAACGCTGTTTGGTGCCGATGCCCTGCAACGCGACACGACCGAAGGTCATCGAACCGAGGTTGTGTGCCGAAGGGTTCCCCATGTACGTCGCGATCGCGTTGCGTCCGTGCGTCGAAATCACGGCACCTAGTCCGCGCTCGACTTCACTCCATGCTTCGTTCCACTCGACTTCGACGTGTACTCCGTTTCGTTTGACGAGGGGCTTGCGCAGGCGGTCGGGATCTTCGTGCAGTTGCTTCAGAGTGCTGCCCTTCGGGCAGATGTAGCCGTGGGAAAAGACATCGTCCATGTCGCCGCGAATTCGGGTCACCGAACCGTTCTTCACCGTGATCTCGAGTCCGCAGCCGGCCTCGCAGAGAGGACAGGTTCGGAACGCCGTACCGTTGGTCATTGAGCCCGAGCTTGATGTCATCGTCTTCCCCCGAAGCACTGATTTGGCCCGCTTGTAGGCTCGGGCCGACGTGAAACTCCTCTACTCCTACCATGATTTGCTCGGACCCGTCGGACGCGAGATCGACGCCGACGAGGCCTACGGGGTCGAACGCCCGAACGCAAGCGACCCCCGCGGGAGGCGTCCCTGGGTGGGCATGTGCATGGTGTCGAGCATCGACGGCTCGACCGTGGTTGCGGGTAATTCCCTCGCGCTGTCCGGGCCTGCCGACCGCAACGTGCTCTTGGCCCTGCGTCGCCATGCCGACACGGTGATGGTCGGAGCGGGCACCGTGCGCGACGAGGGTTACGGGAAGCCATCGAAAGCGGGCCAACGGGTCGCCGTCGTGTCGCGCTCGGGCAACGTCGACACGACGAGCGAACTCTTCTCTTCGGGTGCCGGCTATTTGGTTGGGCCTGCCATCAACGGTGACGTCGACTTGTTCTCCGCCGTGGCGGCAATGCAGGGCGACTACGTTCAACTCGAGGGCGGTGCCCAACTGAACGCGGCGATGTGCGAAGCCGACCTGGTTGATGAGATCAACTTGACCGTGTCACCGAACGTTGTCGGAGGGCGTGGCCCGCGTCTGACCACGAACGCCATCGACTTGATGTCGCGCTACACGCTGCACCACGTGCTGCACGATGATGGGTTCGTGTTCCTGCGCTACGCGCGCACCGCCTGAGCGCTAGTTCTTTTCGAGAAGAGCGAGTTCGCGACGGAAGTCGGCGGCTTGGTCGAAGTTCTTGTAAACGCTTGCAAAGCGGAGGTACGCAACTTCGTCGACTTCGCGCAATTGCTCGAGCACCGCGTGACCCACCTGCGTCGAAGTCACTTCGCTTCCAATGGCACGCAACGTCTCTTCGACCCGGTCGGCTAGAGACTCGATTGCCGCCGCATCAACGGGACGACCCTTGGTCGCAGCGCTGACACCGCCAACAATTTTTGACCGGTCGAACGGGACACGGGTTCCGCTGCGTTTGGTGACCATCAACGGCGCCTCTTCGAGGCGCTCACGGGTTGTGAATCGATAGCCACAAAGTGGACACTGGCGCCGCCGCCTGATGGCGGCACCTTCCTCGGCTGCACGCGAGTCGATGACCTTGGTGTCATCGGACGAACAGACGGGGCAATGCATTCCCCCATCGTAGGGACAGGGCTGCCTACGGGATAAGGATCTCTTGGCCGGGAACAATCTGGTCACCGTTCAAAGCGACGAGACGGTCGACCATTCCGAGAACGTCACCGCCCGGAACGAGACGATGCGCAATGGCCCACAAGGTGTCTCCCTGAACCGCCGTGACGGTGAGAGGCATTTCAATACCGCCGACGGGAGTGGGATTCTCGGCAACTGCGCTGCGAGCAAAGAACCCACCGCCGATGATGAGACCCACGAGGGCCGCAAGAACAGCCCGTCGGCGGGTATAGACAGCCGACGAGCGACGACGGGCTGCAACCGGCATGGGGCGCGGGCCGGGACGGTTGGCGGGGCGGGGTGCACGACGGGCGATGGGCTGATGGTGGAGTGCAATGGCCATGATTTGGTCCTTTCGAACGGGCATTCGGGTGGTGTTCTGGAGTGCGTCGCCGAACAGTAACGAACGGGTGTTCGCTCAACGTACCGAACGGGTGTTCGCAAGTCAAGGGCCAAAGCGAACAGGTGTTTGATTCAGGGGGCGAACACGCGTACGCTGTGTCCATGGCCGAAGCCCTCACCGCCCGTCAACGGGCCATCCTCGAGTTCATCGACACCAGCATGCGAGATCGCGGGTATCCCCCCTCGGTCCGCGAAATTGGTGAGGCCGTGGGGCTGAATAGCCCGGCCACGGTTCACAACCATTTGGCAACCCTGCAGAAGCTTGGCTACCTGCGCCGCGACCCCACCAAGCCCCGCGCACTCGAGGTGCGCTTCGACTCCAGCATTGGGGTCGCCATGGAGCGCCGGCCGGCCCGCCACATCCCCCTCGTCGGCGATGTCGCCGCAGGCACCGACGTGCTCGCCAACGAAAACGTCGAAGAACTCATCCCTCTACCTGTCGACTTCACGGGCGAGGGCGAACTCTTCATGCTGCGGGTCCGTGGTGACTCAATGATTGATGCCGGCATCTTCGACGGTGACTACGTCGTGGTGCGCCAAGATCCCTCGCCGAAAAACGGCGACATTGTCGTGGCCGGTATTCCCGGAGACGAGGCGACGGTCAAGACCTTCAAGAAGAGCGGTGCAAACGTCACTCTCGTCCCCGCCAACGCGCGTTTGTCGCCCATGGTGTTCCCTGCCGCCGATGTTTCCATCTTCGGCAAGGTTGTCACCGTCTTGCGCCGGCTCTGAACGACAGCGCTGCCAGCGCGAGCCCAATCGCAAGCACCACGCCCGACGCGATGCGCCATGGTTTGCGCTTTGCGAGGACATCCTCGCCGATTGCAATCGCGACATCCGGTGAGTCGGCAACAACTCCAACGATCAGGGTTTCCCCCGCGCGACCCTCGAATCGTGAGGTCAACAACCCCGAACGCGAGCCAAGGTCGTAGCGGCGGCTCGGTTGTACTTCTCGTGCGACACGCTCGACTCCGTCGGGGGTGGCGAGTGCAAATCCGTACACGGGAAAACTGTGCGGATTGGCCATTGATCGGCCGGCGTTCGTGCAGTCCGCACCATCGGGCATTGGAACGGGGCCCTCTTCGACGTACACCGAATACGTGCCCGTTTGGCGCAACGTAATCGGGACACGACAACCTGCACTGATCCGCACCATGTCATCGGCGGCGTCGGCTGCACGCCGTGTGCCCTCGCTGAACAGCGCGCCCACGGCAACGAAAGTGACGACCAGCAACAGCAGACCAAACCATCTCCGGCGACTGCGTCGGCGCGTTTGCGGGGCCGCAGGCGCCTCGCGACGGGTCGCCGGGTCGGGCGCGGGAAAGGACGGGACGTCGCTCACGAACGAAACATTCAGACGCCAACACCGAGACGACGCGCCATGAGGGCGATTTTCTCGTCGGGCTGCACCACGGCGATTCGCACGTTGTTCGCCCCGCCGGCTCCGTAAAAGTCACCGGGAGACACCAGAGTGCCGGCCTCACGCGCCAGACGCTCGGCGAAGGCCCAACCGTCGTGCGCATCGAACCACAGGTAAAACCCACCGTCGGGCATCGGGATATCCAGACCCGACCACTGCCCCACCACACGGCGCACCGTCTCGAGACGACGCAAGTAAACATCGCGCTGCAGCGCAACGTGGGCATCATCGTTGAGCGCCGCAACTCCGGCGGCCTGGGCGGGCCCGGGCAACATCATCCCGACGTGCTTGCGGACCTCTTTGAGATAATCGACGATGTCGTGGTCACCCGCGTAGAAGCCAACGCGAACACCGGCGAGGTTCGACCGCTTCGAAAGCGAGTGCACCGCAACAACGCCATCGAGTGAATGCTGGAGGGCCGACTTTGCCGAGGTATTCCACGTGAATTCGGCGTAGCACTCGTCGCTGAAAACCGGAATGCCGTGCGCACGACCCCACGCAACGGCGGCGCCGAGGTCGTCGAGGTGGCCGGTCGGGTTGCTGGGACTGTTCACCCACAGCATCAGAGCGCGAGCCGCATCATCGGCGGTGACGGCATCGAGGTTCATCGTTCCATCGGCACGCATCGGCACCGGGACCGGGCGACAATTCGCCAGGACTGCGCCCATTTCGTAGGTCGGATACGCGACAGCCGGATACAACACCGTGTCCTTGCTCGGCGTGCGCAAACGCAACCAGTGGGGAGTGGTTGCCACGAACTCTTTGGTGCCGATGCACGCTGCGACATCGGCGAGGGGAACCTCGACATCGAAGCGGCGCTTCATCCAGTCGATGGCTGCGCGGCGGAGCGGTTCGCTACCGATGCTGGCGGGATATCCGCGCTCGGTGTTCGATGACGACAATGCCGCAACCACGGCCGGCAGCGGCGGATCGCAGGGAGTTCCGATCGACAGATCGACGAGACCGCCCTCCATTTCTCGGCCGAACTTGGCGAATGCATCGAGCTTGTCGTACGGGTACGGCGGCGGGACGAAACCCTTGCTGTGCGTTGTGGACATCGTTTTTACTCTGCCCCATCGCAGACGTACTCGCGCAATCGGCCCACCGACGCATCGGCCAATCGTGCCCGAATTCGGGTACCCGCCTCTTCGTGGCCCACCGACACGACCTCGCCTTCACGATGAACCATCGCCAGCGCCTCGCCGTGTTCGTAAGGAATCAACAACTCGACCACCCGCGACAGCGCACGCATCCGGTCCGAAAGGGTGCGGAGCA
This sequence comes from uncultured Bifidobacterium sp., assembly GCA_964556145.1. GTDB lineage: Bacteria > Actinomycetota > Acidimicrobiia > Acidimicrobiales > Ilumatobacteraceae > F1-20-MAGs119. The sequence continues at coordinate 7,788 of CAZKVD010000052.1, forward strand.
TCGAATCGATCCCCTCGCCCGACAATGCCGACACCGCAACCGAGCCGGGATGATCGGACAACAGCACTGCCACGGCCTCCGGAGACGCCAAGTCGGCCTTGTTGAACACGAGAAGTTCGGGCACGCGATCGGCATCGATTTCTCCGAGCACATCGTGCACCGCATCGATTTGGCCCTGTGGATCGGCCGCGCTTGCGTCGACGACGTGCACCAGGAAATCAGCCTGACTGGCAACTTCAAGTGTGCTCTTGAAAGCCTCGATCAAGCCGTGCGGCAGGCGGCGCACGAAACCGACAGTGTCGGTGAGAAGAACCGGCTCACCACCGGGCAAGGCGAGTCGTCGCGTCGTTGGATCGAGCGTTGCGAACAAGCGGTCCTGAACGAGGACTCCCGACTCGGTGAGACGGTTCAACAAAGTCGACTTGCCGGCGTTGGTGTAGCCAACAATGGTCACCGACGACAAACCACTGCGTTCGCGCCCCTTGCGTTGGTTCTCGCGCGTGCGCCCGAGTTCACGAAGCTCACCTTCGAGTTTCGAGATGCGGCGCATGATCCGCCGACGGTCGACTTCGAGCTTGGTTTCGCCCGGGCCTCTGGTACCGATTCCTGCACCCTGCTGGCTGAAGGCACCCTTTGCGCCACGGCGGAGGCGCGGAAGTCTGTAGCGAAGAAGCGCCAGTTCGACCTGGGCCTTGCCCTCGAGCGTGTGGGCATTCTGGGCGAAGATGTCGAGAATGACCGCGGTGCGATCGAGAGCGGTGCGGCCGAGCAACTTCTCGAGGTTGTACTGCTGCGCCGGCGACAATTCATTGTCGAAAACAACCGTGTCGGCGTCGACGTCGAAACAGGCCTGCTTCAGTTCTTCGGCTTTGCCTTTTCCGATGTACCAGGCAGGATCGGGGGCGTCGCGCCGTTGGGTCATTGTTGCCACGGCGTCGGCGCCGGCGGTGTCGACGAGCAAAGCAAGTTCGTCGAGCCCGGCATCGGTGTCCTCGTCGGTGAGCGGAGGAAGCGTGACCCCCACGAGCACGATTCGCTCGCGGAACGTGCGCTCAATGAGCGTGCGGCCAAGTGCCTCCTGATACGGATTGCTCACGCGTCGACCGAGATCGTGGCGATGAACGCCGACGGACCGACAAGCACCGCCTCACGTGTGACGCGGTTGATACGCACGCGCGCATCGCCACCGTCCATGTGCACCGTCACCTCTTGCACATCGGCCTTGGCATTCGACGGCACAAGACCCCAGTTGAGGGCTGCATAAGCGCTGGCGCATGCACCCGATCCGCATGCGAGCGTGATGCCGGCCCCACGCTCGTGCACACGCATGGTGATCGCATCGTTCTCGGGGCCGGGTGCCACGATTTCGAGGTTGACATGCGGGACCTTTTCGCCGAGATCACGCAGTTCGACAACGGCAACATCGTCGACACCGACAACGGAGTGCGGATTGCCAAGCGAAAGGTGCGCGACGGGTCGATCGGGATGACAACCAAGCGATTCCCATCTCTCGGGTACGGGAAGATCCCCGACGAGACCCATCGAGACGCTGGCTTGAATCGTATTTTCCCCGTCGTCATCGACGACTTCGACGTGACGTACGCCGGCATCGGTGGCCACAACGTAGGTCGCTTCAGCAGGGCGTCCGTCGGCGACATGGGCCGCCTGCACCAGACAGCGAATTCCATTACCGCTGATTTCTGCACGACTGCCGTCGGCGTTGAACAACAACATCGCGAGATGTTGATCGCCGTGGTTCTCGAGCACGAGAAGGCCGTCGGCGCCGACTCCGAAGCGTCTGTCGCACCAGCGACGTGCCAGCACGTCCCACGCAGCCATCGGCTTCCCCTGTTGCAGGTCGTAGACCAAAAAGTCGTTACCAAGAGCCTGATGCTTCGTGAGGGTCACCTGCACGAGGCCACCCTATTCCGCGAAGGCATCGAACACCGCAGGACTTACGACCCCGACAGGATCGTCACCCGCCACGTCGACCCAGCGAATACGCGGATCACGCCGGTACCACCGCTCTTGCCGCACGGCGAACTGGGTGGTTCGCAGGACAATTTCGTCGCGCGCCTCGGCCAGGGATCCACGGCCCTCGAGATGGTCGATCATCTCTTTGTACCCGAGCGCCTGTGCTGCGGTGCGCGACAACGGGGGCGATTCGGCGAGCAACGAGCGCACTTCTTCGACAAGGCCCTCGGCGAGCATTTGGTCGACTCGCGCCGCGATTCGACGTGCAAGCGCCTCGCGGGTCCAACGGATCCCCACCTGCACCACCCCGTTATCGGGGAATGTCGCAGTGCCGGGGCCCGCGTCACTGAATCGTTCACCGCTGCCGAGACAGACCTCGAGCGCACGCACGATGCGCCGCCGATTGTTGGGATCGATTCGCGACGCTGCGACGGGGTCGAGTGCCACCAACCGTGCGTACATCGCACCAGTGTCGGGATTCGATTCGAGCTCGGCCCGAATGTCGGGCCATTCTCCGGGAAAGACCAACTCGTCGATGACGGCGGTCAGATACAGACCCGTGCCGCCGACAAGGATGGCCCTGCGTTGCCGCGCAGCGATCGAGTCGAGCGCCACGGCAGCTTCCTGCTGGAACTGCGTGGCGGTGAATCGCTCCGACGGCTCGACCAGGTCGAGACAGTGGTGCGCAACGAGCGCTTGATCAGCCGGCGTCGGCTTGGCGGTACCGATGTTCATGCGCCGATAGACCTGCATTGCATCGACGGCAACGATGTCGACGTCACCGAGGACAGACGCGACGTGCATCGCAACGGCCGACTTGCCTGAGGCCGTGGGGCCAAGAACCACGACCCGCCGCGGTGCGTCGGCCGACCGCATGTTCAGAGCGCCGCGACCGACAGTCGAACTTTGTGGGTGGGCGCCGCAATGACCTCGCGTAGTTCACCACGAAGGAAGTGTCGCGCCGCGGAAGTGACGAGAACGTTTGCGTAGCTGCCGACACGAATCGGCTCGACCGACGGAAAGTGCACCAACTTGTTCTGGCGCGTACGGCCGGTGAGCACGCCCTCGTTGCGCTTGCTCGGCCCCTCGACGATCACTTCCTCGATTCGCCCGACGCGTGCCTCGTGTTTGATTGCGGCGCTGTGTTCAAGCACCACACGAAGGCGTTCGAAACGATCATTGACGACCTTTGGGTCGACGAAGAGATCGTGCATCTCGGCGGCCTCGGTACCCGGACGCGGCGAGAATTCGAACTCGTAGGCCGAGTCGAAACATGCCTCGGCAGCGACTTCCATTGTTCGCTCGAAGTCGGCCTCGGTTTCCCCCGGGAAGCCGACGATGATGTCACTGGTCACGGCGAGGTCGGGAATCATCTTCCGTGCCTCGGCGAGACGCTCGAGATACCTCTCGGCCGTGTACCCACGGTGCATGGCGGCGAGGATCGCATCGCTACCCGACTGCAACGGGTAGTGCAGGTGCTCACACACCGCGGACGTCGAAGCCATGGCTGCGAAAGTATCCGTGCGCATGTCCTTTGGATGCGGACTGGTGAAACGTACGCGGCGAATGCCCTCGATCGATCCGACCGCCTCGAGCAGCTCGCCAAACATCGGGCGCACGCGCGCATCGACGCCCGAACGCCGCAGATCAAGTGCCAAGTCGCGCCCGTAGGAGTTGACGTTTTGTCCGAGCAGAGTCACTTCGGTGACACCCTGGGATGCCAGCGAGCGCACTTCATCGACAACTTCGGCAAAGGGACGCGAGATTTCACGGCCACGAACGGCAGGGACGATGCAAAAGGCACACGAGTTGTCGCAGCCGATTTGAATCGTCACCCAGGCGTTGTAGGTGGTCTCGCGACGCGCAGGAAGGGCACTGGGAAAAAGCGCGTGATCGTCGATCACGGCCTCGTCGAGGATTTCGACGATCGGCCCGCGCTCGCGCGATTCGCGCAACAGGTCGGCAGCTCGGTGAACGTTGTGGGTTCCCATGACCACATCGACCCAGCCGGCCTTTTGCAGAACAATGTCCTTGTCTTTCTGCGAGAGGCAACCCGAAACCACGATCTGGCGACCATCGGCTTCGCCCTTCCAGGTCTTCAGCCAACCCAACTGGCCGTACAGGCGCATGTCGGCGTTCTCGCGGATACAGCAGGTGTTCAACACGATGACATCGGCTTCGTCATCGTTCGCCGCCTGCACGTAGCCATCGGCTTCGAGCAGACCTGCGATGCGCTCGGAGTCGTGCTCGTTCATCTGGCACCCGTGGGTGCGAACGACGTATTTGCCTGCCACGCGGATCAGGCTACCGAGCAGCACGCAGCCCGAGCCGTTGGGCTCGGGCTGCAGTGTTTCCGTGCGGACAGTGGCGTGCCGCCGGAGAGAGGCTCGTTGTGGTCAGTCGAGTTCGATGGGCTGCTCGTCGGCAGCCGTGAACTCGCCATCGCCGTTCAGGCCGGCCTGGGTGCGGATCTTGTCGGAAATCTCCATCATGATCTCGGGGTTGTCGGTGAGGAACGACTTGGCGTTCTCGCGACCCTGGCCGAGTTGTTCGCCTTCGTAGGTGAACCAGGCTCCGGCCTTCTTGGCAATTCCCAGTTCGACGGCCATGTCGAGCAGGGCACCTTCACGGCTGATTCCCTTGCCGTACATGATGTCGAACTCGGCCTGACGGAAGGGCGGCG
>CAZKVD010000053.1:0-12211 GCA_964556145.1 uncultured Bifidobacterium sp.
GGCCTGGTTCGCGCGCGCAGGCCTTGATCTCGACGACGCCGTCGGCGATCTCGGGAACTTCCAGCTCGAAGAGGCGCTTGATGAGACCAGGATGTGTGCGGCTGACGACGATCTGGGGACCCTTTGCCGTCTTGCGCACTTCGACGATGTACGCCTTGACGCGGCCACCCGGTTCGGGCTTTTCGTAGGGCACCTGCTCGGCCTGGGGCAGCAGTGCCTCGACCTTGCCGAGGTCGAGCAGCGTGTAGCGCTTGTCGATCTGCTGGATGATGCCGGTGACGATGTCGCCCTCGCGGTTCGCGTACTCCTCGAACTTGCGGTCGCGCTCGGCTTCACGGATGCGCTGGCTCATCACCTGACGGAACGTCACCGCCGCGATACGACCGAGTTCGTCCTTCTTGGGCGTGTCGTCGCGCTCGTTGATCCAGTTGCCGTCGTCATCGAGGTCGTATGCGGTGAAACGCATGTCGAGGTTGTCGGGGTTGATTTCGACAATCACCTCGTCGGCCGCGCCCGGACGCTTCTTGTACGCCGTGGCCAGGGCCTCGACGAGAACCTGAAGGAGCGTGTCGACGGAGATTCCCTTTTCGTTCGCCAGCATGCGAACGGCTTCGGCCATGTCGAGGTTGCTCATGATGCACTTGCCTCCGTGTGTGAGGGTTCTTTCGATTCGGATTTCTTGCTTGCAGACTTCTTGGCGCCGGCCTTCTTGGCGGGCTTGCCGGGCTTTTCGGCACCCGACCATTCGAAGACGGTGCGTGCGCGCTCGATGTCGGCGATGGCGATGTCGATGTCGACCAGGGTGTCGGCGTCACGAACGGTGACGTTGGCTCCGGCTGCGGCGACAAGCAGACCCTGGACGCGGCGCGAGCCGTTGACCGGCGCATGAAGGCGGATATTGATGGTCTTGCCGACTTCGCGTGCGAAGTGTTCGGGCCGGCGCAGAGTGCGCTCGAGGCCCGGGCTCGTGACTTCGAGTGTGTACCGACCGGGAACGGGATCAGAGTGGTCGAGTTCACGGCCGAGTTGGCGGGTGACGAGAGAAAGGTCGTCGAGACTGACCCCGGAGGGCTGGCCGGGAGGGGTGTCGAGCACCACGCGCAAAATGCCGCCGTTGTAGTCGATGTCGTAGATCTGAAGGCTGAGAGCCTCGGCCATCGGGGCCACGAGGGCCGCCACCTTGTTGGCGACGGCGGAGCCGAAATCAGGGACGGCGGAGCCGTGTGTGGCCGTGTTCTCGTTCGACATGTGCTCCACCCGCCTTCCGTACGCCGTCTTGGTTGTCATTTCCGTCTTCAATTCACGACCCTCCGGGCCCAAGGCGAGTCGCCCGAACAAAAAAGGCGTGGGCGAAAGCCCACGCCTTGTCGTTCAGCCGGGCCGCTGGGCCCGCTCGCTGTGAGATCGAAAGGTCGACTCCGATTGTACCCCTTCCCGACGGGCTTTGCTCGGGGCCCAACATGTGCTCGGGGCGCTCGACGCACGACCTATACCCTTGCCACCTATGTTGCGTCTGTCCCAGTTGTTCCTGCGTACCCTCCGCGACGACCCGGCAGACGCCGAAGTTCCGAGCCACAAACTCCTCGTCCGCGCGGGTTACATCCGCCGTGCGGCTCCGGGCGGCTACACCTGGCTGCCGCTTGGCTGGGAGGTTCACCGCAACATCGAGCGCATCGTGCGCGACGAGATGAACGCGATCGGTGCCCAAGAAGTGCACTTCCCTGCCCTGCTGCCTCGCGAGCCGTACGAAGCAACGAACCGCTGGGACGACTACGGCGACACGCTCTTCCGCTTGAAGGACCGCCGCGGCGCCGACTTCCTGCTCGGCCCAACCCACGAAGAGATGTTCACGCTTCTCGTGAAGGACCTGTACGCGAGCTACAAGGATCTTCCGGTGTCGCTGTACCAAATCCAGACCAAGTACCGCGACGAGGCGCGCCCGCGCGCGGGTCTGCTGCGCGGACGCGAATTCACGATGAAGGACTCGTACAGCTTCGACATCGACGACGAGGGCCTGGCCGTCAGTTACGGCGCGCACCGCGACGCCTACATCCGAATCTTCGATCGCCTCGGAATTCCCTATGTCGTCGTGTCTGCAATGTCGGGCGCAATGGGTGGATCAAAGTCCGAGGAGTTCCTTGCCGAGTGTGAGGTCGGCGAAGACACCTTCGTTCGCTGCAGCGCCTGCGACTACGCAGCCAACACCGAGGCCGTGCGCGTGCGCGTTGCGCCCGTCGGGTACGCAAACGTGCCCGCATCACAGATCGTCGACACGCCGAACACACCGACCATCGACACTCTCGTGGACTGTTTGAAGACACTCAGCGTCTCGACTCCCCACGGCGGAGAATGGTCGGGTGCCGACACGCTGAAAAACGTCGTCGTCATGGTGAAGAACCCCGACGGCTCCCGTGCGCCGCTCGCCGTCGGCTTGCCGGGCGACCGCGAGGTCGACATGAAGCGACTCGAAGCACAACTGTCCCCGAGCGAGGTCGAACCATTCGGCGAAGCCGACTTCGCTGCGCACCCCACGTTGGTGCGCGGATACATCGGTCCCGATGTGCTGGGCGCCAACAAGGCTGCCGGCGTGCGGTACCTGCTCGACACCCGGGTCACCGACGGATCGGCATGGGTCACCGGAGCCAATCAGCAGGGCAAGCACGTGGTCAATCTCGTGTGTGGTCGCGACTTCATGGCCGACGGCACCATCGAGGCCGCCGAGGTTCGCGCCGGCGACGCGTGCCCCGAATGCGGTGCGTCGATGCGCATCGACCGTGGCATCGAAATCGGCCACGTGTTCCAATTGGGCCGCAAGTACGCCGAGGCACTCGACCTGAAGGTTCTCGACCAGAACGGCAAACAACGGGTCGTCACGATGGGTTCCTATGGCATCGGCGTGTCGCGTGCCGTCGCCGTGGTGGCCGAGACATCGTTCGACGAACTCGGCCTGTGTTGGCCGCGCGAAATTGCACCGGCCGACGTGCACGTTGTGTCGACGGGCAAGGCCGGCGACGACATCACCGCCTTCAGCGAAACGTTGTGCGCCGACCTGCAATCCCGCGGTCTCAAGGTTCTCTTCGACGACCGCATCGGTGTCTCCCCCGGCGTGAAGTTCAAGGATGCCGAGCTTCTCGGCATGCCGACCATCGTCATCATCGGCAAGGGACTCGCCGACGGCAAGGTCGAAGTGCGTGACCGCAAGTCGGGTGAACGTACCGACGTCGCCGTTGCATCGGCCGCCGACCACATCGTCGAAACGTGTCGGGGTGCACTGCGGTGACCCGCATCCGCCCCGTACTGAAGAACTACGACTGGGGCGACGCGTCGTTCATACCCAACCTCCTCGGCGATGCACCAACCGGAGCACCGGTCGCCGAAGCCTGGTTCGGTACGCATCCATCGGGTGAGGCAATTTTGCCCGACGGGCGGCCTCTGTCGGCCGTCACCGGACCGCTCCCCTTCATGGTGAAGTTCATTGCCGCGGCCCAACCTTTGTCGCTGCAGGTGCATCCTTCGCTCGACCAGGCACGCGAGGGTTTCGCTCGTGAAAACGCCGCAGGTATCGCACTCGGTGACCCGAAGCGCAACTACCGCGACGACTCCGACAAGCCCGAACTGCTCGTTGCGCTGACACCCTTCAGTGCGTTGTGCGGCTTCCACGACCCGGGCGCGACTGCCGGCTGGTTCCGGGCCCTCGGGTGGAGCGAACTCGCCGATGCGCTCGATCAACTCGGCCTGGAAGGCTTCGTCCGCAGTGCGCTGACCGACAATTCATTCGTGGTTCCTGCGAACCTTCCGCAGTGGGCAGCGCAACTGAACGATGAGCACCCGAACGACCCCGCCGTACTGGTTGCACTGTTGATGCACTGGGTCGAATTGTCACCCGGCGAGTGCCTCGCCCTCGACGCAGGCGTTCTTCACGCCTACCTGTCGGGGTGTGCGGTCGAAGTGATGAACGGAAGCGACAACGTCATTCGTGCCGGCTTCACCACGAAGCACTGCGATCGCAACGAACTGCTGCGCATCACGTCGTTCGAACCGTCACCATCGCCCATCAAACGCTCCGAGAACGGCGTCTACCCGTCGACGGGTTCGTACCTGTTGATGGCACACGACCCCGGCTCACTGATCGCAGCAACACAGACCACGATCGTCGTCACGACTACCGGCGAGTCGCACGTACTGCTGGCGGGCGAAACCCTTCGGGTCGAAACCGGCACTGCCTTTGCAGCTACAGCCGGCACGCCGCGCTGATCGCAAGATCCAACAGCCGTTCGCGGGCCGTCGTCTGGGAGTCCCAGTGGCGATGGTCCCATTCGTTGGCACTCACGTCATCACCCGCGTAGAGCAACTGGCCGTACGTGACTCCGCGGAACGCGGCCGCAGCGAACATTGCCGAGGCTTCCATCTCGACACAAATGCAACCCTGCTCGCGACGACGGGCCACCTTGGCCGGCGTCTCGCGAAAGAAGGCATCGGTCGTCCACGTGATGCCGCGATCGTGCGGCACGCCGGCCTGCGTCAGTTCGGCATCGATCGCCGCGAGGGCATCGGGGTGGGGCGTCACCTCGTCACCAACGGGTGCGTAGTGGTGACTCGTCCCCTCGTCGCGCACCGCACCAACCGGCACGATGACATGTCCAACGTCGAATCCTTCGCGAACGATTCCTGCCCCGCCACAACCGATGAACTTGCGTGCGCCGAGTGCAATGACACTTTCCAGAATTGCGACTGCGGCCGGAGCACCAACCGGGGTGTTGAAGACCGCCACTTCGACCCCGTTGTGGGTGACGACATGGACGTCGTGCGGGCCGTGTTCGAAGGGAATCGAATACACCGGACGGGATTCGGCGAACTTCGTGCGGAAAACGTCGCCGAACCAAGTGTTGACGGCCCGTTCGGGGAAGCCCGGAATCGAGCGGTGAATCGACGGATTGATGACTGCGTGCGGCGAGTCATCGAACTCGAAGAGCGGATGATTCGAAGCGTCCACGAAACTGATCAGCCGGCCGTGCGGCGAATTTCGACGATGCGTTCGGTGGAGCGGTTGGCATCGTCACCCTTTTCGTCGAGCAGCGCCGAACGATCCTTGTTTGCTTCGCGCTCGGCACGTGCGGTGTCGGCCCGCGCAATTGCGGCCTCGGTGCCGTGTTCGTTGATGAAGGTTGCCCACTCGACGAGCGCATCGACCATCTCGTCTTCGGGAACGACCGCAACGTTGCGCCCCTTCACGAAGAGATGCCCGCGCTTGTTGCCGGCCGCGATGCCGAGGTCGGCTTCTCGCGCCTCGCCGGGGCCGTTGACGACGCACCCCATCACCGCGATCTGCAACGGCAGCTTCTTGTCGGCAAACGCATCCTGCGCCCGATTGGCCACGTCGATGACGTCGATTTCGGCGCGACCGCAACTGGGACAAGCGATGAGGTCGACATTCTTGCGCTCGCGCAGGCCGAGAGACTCAAGCAATTGACGACCGGCCTTTGCTTCCTCGACCGGGTCGGCGGTGAGGCTGTAGCGAATGGTGTCGCCGATTCCCTCGAGGAGAAGCGTTGCGATGCCGGCCGTTGCCTTGACGAGACCGCCCGGCAACGGGCCGGCCTCGGTGACGCCGAGATGAAGTGGATGATCGGTGACCGCACTCAGTTTGCGGTAGGCCTCGACCATCAACGGAACGTTCGACGCCTTGACAGAGATCTTGATGAGATCGAAGCCAACTTCGTCGAAGTACGCAATTTCCTGCAGTGCGGATTCAACCATCGCGTCGGCGGTGAGGCCGCCGTGCTTTTCGTACAACGACGGGTCGAGCGATCCGCCATTGACGCCGATACGAATCGGCACGTTGCGTTCCTTGGCCGCGCTGGCAACCGCCTTGATGTGTTCGGGCTTGCGAATGTTCCCGGGGTTGAGCCGCAATCCGTGCACTCCGGCCTCGAGCGCGGCAAGAGCCATCTTGTACTGGTGGTGGATGTCGGCGATGACGGGAATCGGCGACCTCGGAACGATTTGGGCCAGACCTTCGGCTGCCTCGATTTCGTTGCATGTGCAGCGAACGATGTCGCAGCCCGCAGCCGCGAGCGCATAAATCTGCTGCAGGGTGCCCTCGACGTCGGCCGTCTTCGTGGTTGTCATCGACTGGACGGAAATCGGCGCGTCACCACCGACGGCAACCTTGCCCACGTGGATTTGTCGCGTACGTCGGCGGTCGAACATGACCCCAGTATTGCCCGACTCAGAGTGGATTCGTGATGTCGAGATAAAGACCCACGAAGAGAAGGAAGCCGAGCAAACCGAGCACAACCGTTGTGACCGGGATCATCTTGTTGATGTCGGCCCGATAGCGACGTCCGCTGCGCGAACGGACCCGCTCGTAGGCGGCAATCACCGCGTGGCCGCCGTCGAAGGGCAGCAACGGAAACAGGTTGAAGACGCCGACGAACACGTTGACGCTGGCAAGCAGCAAGAGGACACCTTTCAGTCCCTCGCTTTGCCCCAGCTGACCACCAATCTGGCTTGCGCCGACGACGGTTGTCGGGCGGGTCTCGAGATTCTCGTCCGGGTTCTGCAGTGCCCGAATCGAATTGAGAGGGTTCAACGCTGTGACGACACCCTTCACCGAATTGCCAACGGTTGATACTGCGTCACGCGCCGCCCACCCGAACGACGAAACGACGGGCTGCTCGACGTAGTCCATTGAATTCGTGGCGATGCCCAGGAACGCGATGTTCGGATCGGCGGGGTTGCCGGCCAGCACGGCTTCGCGCTCGAGTTTTTCTCCGCCACGTTCGAACACGACGGCCACCCGGTCACCGGGCTCTTGCGATGTGATCGCGTTGATCAATTCCTCACGTGAGCCCACCGTCGTTCCGGCCACGCTGACGACGATGTCACCGTCGCGCAGGCCAATCGACTCGGCAGGCGAGCCGGGTGCGGGCGTGGCGCCAACCTCGACACGACCGGTCTCGGCGAAACGGCCCGAGGTTGCGTACACGCCCACGAACAACCCGAGCGCGAGAATGAAGTGCATCAACGACCCGGCCGTGATGACGAGCAGCTGCCTCGGGAAACTTTTGTTGCGGTACGCACGCGACTCGTCACCGGGCTCGACATCGTCGAGAGCGTTCATACCCACGATCCGCACGAATGCGCCAAGTGGCAGCACCCGGACTCCGTATTCGAGTTCTCCCCGCGTGCGGCTCCACAACCGTGGCCCGAAACCCATGAAGAACTGGGTCACTTTCATGCCGGTGAGACGAGCCGTCGCGAAGTGTCCGATCTCGTGGAGGAACACCGACAACAGCAGGCCAACGACGAAGAGCAGGGTCCAGGGATTGGAAAAGCCCAGCCAGACGAGAAGACCGACGATGACGAGACCCGACAGGATCGCCGTGTTCTTCGACGACGCATCGGGAGCCTGAGATCGTTCTCCCCCGCCCACGATCAACTCTTGTCGCAGACGTTGGTACATGCCGGCCACGGCGTCAGTCCTTGTCTGGTCGCCCGAGACGACGACGCGCCGCTGCTCGACCCGAACGGTCGGCTTCGAGGATGTCGTCGACGTCGCGTGGGCTGCTTGGCGAATACGAATCCATGACTGCCTCGATTGTGTCAGCAATCGCGAGCCACGGCACATCGCCGGCAAGAAAAGCCTCGACGACAATTTCATTGCATGCAGACATGAACGCCGGTGCCGTCCCGCCCACGCGGCCGGCTTCGTAGGCAAGCGCGAGGCAACGGAATGTACCGACATCGGGTGTCATGAAATCGAGGCGCCCCGTCGCTGCCCAGTCGATTGCACCGAACGGCGTGGCGATGCGCGACGGGTAGCCGAGCGCATAACCGATCGGCAGACGCATGTCGGGCATCGACAATTGGGCGATGGTCGAACCGTCGGTGAATTCGACCATCGAGTGAACGACCGACTGCGGATGCACCACCACGTCGATTGCGTCGTAGTCGACCCCGAAAAGCTCGTGGGCTTCGATGACTTCGAGGCCCTTGTTCATCAACGTCGACGAATCGACCGTGATCTTCGGCCCCATGGCCCATGTCGGGTGTGCAAGCGCATCGGCAACCGTCACACGAGAAAGATCGTCGCGCGTGCGGCCGCGGAAGGGGCCGCCACTGGCGGTCAACACGATGCGATGCACCTCGCGCGATGCATCTGCCGAGGACCGCAGACACTGGTGGATCGCACAATGTTCACTGTCGACCGGAACGATGATCGCACCGGGGGTCGCACGCAACGGCTGAACGATCGGGCCGGCCGCGATGAGACTCTCTTTGTTGGCGAGTGCCAGACGCTTTCCGGCCCGCAGCGTCTCGAGCGTGACCGGCAAACCGGCGAAACCCACGACCGCGTTGACCACGACGTCGGCCGGACCAACGACATCGGTCAGTTCACACGAGACCTGGGCGAACGGCAGTGCCTCGGCAACCCGGCGCCGATCGGCTTCGTTGCCCACAACCACAACTTGCGGACGGAACTCCTCGGCTTGTCGGATCACTGCGTCGACCGACGAGCCGACGGCAAGGGCGACGACCTCGTAGGAACCCCGTTCGGCGCGAACAACGTCGAGGGTTTGTGTGCCGATTGAACCGGACGAGCCGGCAATCGCAACGCGCGTCGGCGTTACTTCACCCAAGGCTGGATGACGAGCATCAAGTAGTACGCGCCGGGCAGGACGAACAAGAACCCGTCGAAGCGATCGAGGACACCGCCGTGGCCGGGGATGAACGTGCCGAAATCCTTCACATCGAGGTTGCGCTTGAACATGCTCTCGACGAGATCGCCGATCGGTGCGAGAACCGAGATGACGAGCGCGAGGAGAATCCACTCACTGGTGCGGTCCCACGTGCCGCTCTGCGTTCCGATGATGGCAACCGCAAGGAAGGTTCCGACCGTGCCACCGATCAGGCCCTCGATCGACTTCGACGGACTGATCCATTCGCGCAAGGGCGTTCGCCCGGCGGTGGACCCGACGAAGAGTGCCATCACGTCGTTTGCGACCACACCCGCCGCCACGATGAACAGCGTGTCGGTGCCGACATTGAAGCCGGGCACGCCGTACGACACCGTCGAATAACGCACGATGAGCGCGGCATACGAGCCGAAGAGGCCGATCCACACGGTCGCGAGCGTGGTGATGGCGACGTTGGGCAACGGCCCGCTCTGCACACCGGGTGCACCGATGAAACCAACCGCCGCCGCAGCGAAGGCGAAGGTGAACACCAACGGCAACGAACCGTCGCCGATCCAGTACGCAGCCAGCGGTGCGGCAATGCAGGCAGCGATGCCCGCGAACGTGGCGGGTCGGTAACCCTTTTCGGTCACCTTGTTGAAGAACTCGACCGAGGCCAGTCCGACCACGGCAACGATGAACAACATCACTGCCGCGGGACGCCACATGAGCGCGGCGATGAAAGCCGCGGCAAGGATGAGCCCGGCGGTGACGGCCTGTGGCAGGTCACGTCCGTAGTTGGGTCCGCGACGCTCGCGCGACGATGCAGGACGTGCCCCGCGCGATACGGGCGGGCGGGCAGTTCCGCCCGTTGTTGCTCCGCGCGGCATCGGTCGCGAGGGCGCGCCCTGGGTCGGGCGCCCCTCGGGTCGACGCAGACGCTCGTCGGTTGGGTCGCTGCCGATCACGAGCCGCGCTTCACGGCGCGGTGGCGCGGCAGCCGGAACCGGCGTACTCGGCTCGTCGTCGGTGAAGTAGCGCGCTTCACGCGTGGGTTCGTCGCGGTACGTACCGGCCGAAGAATCGGCAAGGTCGTCGAAGAGGCCGAGGCGCGGCTCGGTAGCCGGGGGCGGCGCGGTTGGCTGCACGGCCGGCTTCGAGAAGGTCGACCACACGTCGTCATCGGCGGGAGCGGCCTGGGGCGTGCGCGGGAGTTCGGTGGTCGGGGGCTCGGTCCAGTGCGGCAGGGGCCCCGTGTCGTCGCCAAACGACAGTGCGGGGGCTTCGCCCTCGTCGGCGAACTCGATGGTGCCGAAGTCGTCGCCGAAGTCGGTGCCGTATCCGCCGGTGTCGTCGCGTCGCTTTTCGTCGCTCATGTTCCAACCTTTCCGATTGTTCCGGTACCCGGGATCAGACTTCGAGAAGTTCCTGCTCCTTGCGGGCAAAGGCTTTGTCGATCTGTTCAACGTGCTCGTGTGTCAGCTTGTCGAGTTCTTTTTCGGCACGCTCGAGTTCGTCTTTCGAGAGGTCGCCGTCTTTTTCGGCGGTCTCGAGCGTCTTGCGGGCATCGCGGCGGATGTTACGCACGGCGATGCGGCCGTCTTCGGCCATCGACTTCACGACCTTGACGTACTCTTTGCGTCGCTGCTCGGTGAGTGCAGGGAACGCAAGGCGAATGACGATGCCGTCGTTCGACGGATTGAGCCCGAGGTCGGACGCCTGAATGGCCTTCTCGATGGCGCCGATCGAGCCCTTGTCGTGGGGCTTGACGACCAGCATGCGGGCCTCGGGAACCTGGAAACCGGCCAGCTGCTGCAGCGGCACCGTGGATCCGTAGTACTCGACCATGAGCTTTTCGACGATGGACGGCGTCGCGCGACCGGTACGCACGCCGAGGAACTGTCCCTGAACGTGCTCGACGGCTTTTTCCATCTTCTCGATGGCGTCGAGGATGGTTTCTTCGGTCACCCGACCAGCGTACCGACTGCCTCACCCCGGAGGATGGACTTCACGTTCCCCTGCTTCAGCAACTCGAAAACGACGATCGGCAACTTGTTGTCCATGCAGAACGTGATCGCCGTCGAGTCCATGACCTTCAGGCCCTTGGTGATGACATCGAGATGGCTGATGCGTTCGTAGCGGGTTGCCGTCGGGTCTTTCTTCGGGTCGGCGGTGTACACACCGTCGACGCCCGAGTGCGTGCCCTTCAAGATGGCCTGTGCCGAGATCTCGGCGGCGCGCAGTGCCGCGGCTGTGTCGGTGGTGAAGAACGGGTTGCCGGTGCCGCCGGCGAGAATGACGATGCGACCCTTTTCGAGGTGACGCTCGGCGCGGCGACGGATGTAGGGCTCGGCGACTTTCGGCATCTCGACCGCCGTCATGACGCGCGAGTGCTGGCCGACACGTTCGAGGGCGTCTTGCAACGCGAGGCCGTTCATGACCGTTGCGATCATTCCCATGTAGTCGGCCTGCGCCTGGTCCATGCCCTGGCCCGCGCCCTTCATGCCGCGCCAGAAGTTGCCGCCACCGACGACGATGGCGATGTCGACACCGAACTCTTCGACTGCTTCGTGAAGTTCGGTCGCGATTTGGTGGAGAACGTTCGAGTCGAGACCGAAACCATTGGGCTCGGCCAGGGCCTCGCCGGACAACTTGAGAACGACGCGTTTCCAGCGGGGCTTCGTGCGAGGTGCGCCCTTTGCCGGGGTTGCGTCATTCGTCATGTCTTCGTCAGCCGATCTCCACTTGTGCGTACGCCACAATCTTGGCAGAACCGATGAACTGGGTCACAGACTGCTTGTCGTCCTTGGCGTAGGGCTGCTCGAGCAGGCACACGTCTTTGTAGAAACCGCCGATTCGACCTTCGACGATCTTCGGGATCGCGGCCTCGGGCTTGCCCTCGTTGCGGGTGATGACTTCCAGCGTCGCGCGCTCTTTGTCGAGCACGTCAGCCGGGACGTCTTCACGGGCGAGGTAGCGCGGACGCGCAAAACCGATGTGCACGGCGACGTCGTGGGCGAGTTCGACCGATGCGCCGGCCATCTCGACGAGAACGCCGTTGACGCCGCGACCACCCTGGACGTGGAGGTACGAGTCGATGATGTTGCCGGGCGCAGCTTCGATGCGCACGACTTCGCCGAGTTCGATCTTTTCCTTCAACGTGATCTTCAGGTCGTCGAGCTGCGCGGCACGCTCGGCCACGGCATCGATGCCCTTGTCGGCAACGAGGTTGGCGAGCGTCTCGGCCTCGGCCTTGAACGCATCGGAGCCCGCCACGAAGTCGGTTTCACACTTCAGCTTGGCGATGGCGCCGACGTTGCCCTTGATGACCAACGCAACGACGCCCTGGGTGTTCTCGCGGTCGTCGCGCTTGGCGCTGGCCGCGAGGCCCTTTTCACGCAACCACTGCTTGGCATCTTCGATGCTGCCGTTGTTGGCTTCGAGAGCCTTCTTGCAGTCCATCATTCCTGCGCCGGTTGATTCGCGCAGGGTCTTCACGTCTTGTGCGGTGAACGACATTTCTTAGATCAGGC
>CAZKVD010000054.1:0-12175 GCA_964556145.1 uncultured Bifidobacterium sp.
TTCTCGCCGTAGGTCTCGCGGAGGTCTTTTTTCAGAACCTTGCCGGTGGCATTGCGCGGCAGCGGTTCGTTGGTCCAAAAGACGTGGGCGGGCACCTTGAACGCGGCAAGGCGTGTCTTCAGGTGCGCGAGAAGTGACTCGGTCGACGATTCGTCGTGGCCGACTTTCGGGACCACGATCAGGGCAACCTCTTCCATCAGAGTGGGGTGCGGCACCCCGAAAACTGCGCAGTCGGCGACGGCATCGTGTTCGAACACTGCGGCTTCGACCTCGGCGCAGTAAACGTTCTCACCACCGCGAATGACCATGTCCTTGATGCGGTCGACGACAAAAAGGAATCCGTCTTCGTCGACGTAACCGGCATCACCGGTATGGAACCATCCGTCGGTAAACGACTTTTCGGTCGCTTCGGGCTTGTTCCAGTAACCGCGCACGTTCATCGGACTCTGAATCCAGACTTCGCCGACCGTTCCGAGTGGAAGATCGTTGCCGTCCTCATCGACGATACGAATGTCGGTGCCGATCATGGGCTGGCCCACCGAGTCCTTCTTTCCGAAGTAGGCCTTACCGGCGTTGCCAACGACAGCCGACGTCGTCTCGGTCAGGCCGTACCCGTTGGTCGGGCTCACCTTGCCCGAGAAGTCGCTTTGGATACGGGCGATCGAGTCGGGAGGAACCGGCGATCCACCCTGCGAGATCGTCGACAGGCTCGACAGATCGTGCTTGTCGTAGTCGGGATGTTCCAACAGCGATCGAATCACAGCCGGCACACCCGAGACCTGGGTGACCTTGTGTGTTTCGATGAGTCGGAGCGCTTCTCCTGCATCCCACTTGTACTGCGTGACCAATGCCCCGCCGGTTGCGGGGGCAACACTGACACCGGTGACACCGGCGATGTGGAAGAACGGAAATGTCCACAGCGCCTTTGGCTGTCGGCGCACCGTGGGTTTCGGAGCATTCGGGTCGGCCAGAGCGGCGTTCTGCGCGGCTCGAAACAGACCGTTCCACACGTTCGTTACGTGGTTGCGGTTGCTGCCCACCGCGCCCTTCGGAAAACCGGTGGTTCCCGACGTGTAGAGAATCGTCGCATCGTCATCGGGGTGAATATCGACTGCAGGAAGTTCCGCCGACACGTCGCGGGTGACCTCTTCCCAAGTCGACACCCCGGGTCGCGCGTCACCTCTCACCACCACGGCAAGTCGAACGCCGACTTCTCTCAACAGATCGTCACCGAGACGATCGAGGCGTTCACCGTCGACGATCACGACGGAAGTGCCCGAATCGGACAGCGCATACTTCAGTTCGTCGGCAATCCACCACGCATTCAGGCTGACGCTGATCGCCCCGATGCACTGAATCGCCCAGTAGGAAATCGCCCACTCGGGGTAGTTGCGCATTCCGATTGCGACGCGGTCACCTTGTTTCACCCCGTTCTCGGTCAACCAAGCGGCCAGTGATCGCACCATCTCGTGGGCCCGGCCGAAGGTGATGACCTCGTCCTCATGAATGAGGTAGGGAACGTCGCCACGCGCTGCACCCATCAACCACAGATCGCGCAACGAATCCGGTGCGGTGGCGAACACACGCAACGGCACCCCGTGCACCGGGACCGTCCGAATCTCGAACGTGCCGCCCGGCCCGGTCAATTGGGCAACGACTGACTTTTCTTTGTCCCCCTGCGACATGAGCCGAAGGTATCACCCGTGGGGAACCAGCCGAACGAGATAGTCGAGGGTGTAGCGGCCGGGAGCAACTCGGTACCGCGGCAACGTATCGGGACCGCAACTTGCCGTGCCGAGGCCGCGGTGCGCGGCATCGATGTGAACCGTCAGATGGTCACCGCGCACGAGTTCCGTTGTGTCACGCGCAACGAACAAGTCATTCGCCGTGTGCCACGTTGCCGAGAAATGAAAAGGCGCGCCCGCGGTGGCGATGACGAGCACATCGCCGGTTCGCGGATCGATGAACTCGACCCGCGTGCAATTCGTCCGCAGACCGAATTCCTGCGGCACGAGATAGGGCAATTCGTCGGGCTCGCCTTCCCACGTACCGAACATCGCCGATGATCGACGGTCGGGGTAGCACTCGTGGGGCCCCTCGCCCACCCAACGCACCCGCGTGAAGCGGTGCGGCACCGGAAACACCACGCCGACGCGCGGAATGTCGTCGAGGTCGGCCGGCACATCGACAACATGATGGAACGAGACCGCACCGTTGACGTCGACCGACTTCGTCGTGGAGTGTTCGACCAGCTCCGCATCGCGGACATCGATGCCCTGCAGTTGCCAACGACGCAGTGACTCGCCGAAGCCGCGGATGTGGGGCATGTTCTTGAAGCCGTCGTTGTCGACCGCGGCCCGCCAAATAGTCACTTTCGGATCGATCGAAGCGAGCTCGTCACCGATGGCGACGTTGATCGCACCGTGCTTTGGTGCAGGGGCGTTCGTTGGCTTCTTCTTCGCGCTGCGCAACACCACTTGGTCCCACCCAACCAGGTGACCAGCGGGCGCGCATGGTGTGTCCGACTTCAGGAACCAGCGAACCGACAGACGCACGTCACCGGTTGGTGGAACTGCCGTGGGCAGCGCAATCTCGACCGTCCCACCCGGGGCAAGTGCTGTCAGTCGAAGATTGCCCCGATGCATCGCCACACCGTCGACGACCAACTCCCACTCCCCGCGCAGGTGCTTGGTGTCGCGGAACGACTGGCGGTTGCGCACCACCAACCGTGCCGCCGCACCCTTGCCCGTCAGCGTGACCGCCACTGGCCGATGAACCCAGGCCAGTTCACGCATCGCGGGATGCGGCGAAAGATCGCTGTGCACCAGACCATCGGCCACGAAGTTGCCGTCGTTCGGAGTGTCACCGAACTGTCCCCCGTACGCGAATCGCTTGCGCCCATTGGTGAGCTCCTGGGAGATCCCGTGGTCCTTCCACTCCCACACGAATCCACCTTGCAGACCGGGAGTCGAGTCGAACGCCTGCCAATAGTCGGCAAGCGAGCCGTTCGAGTTCCCCATTGCGTGGCTGTACTCGCACATGATGAGCGGGCGATTGCGCTTGGGCGACTTGCCGTAGAAAACGATCGCATCAATGGGTGCGTACATGGGGCACACAACGTCGGTTGCGCCCACTCCACCGTCGAACCAGTTCGTGTGGAAGATTGCCGGCTCGTAGTGGACGGGGCGCGACGGGTCATACGAACGAATCCACGCGGCTGCGGCGTCGTGTACGTTGCCGTATCCCGACTCGTTGCCGAGCGACCACATCACAATCGATGCGTGGTTCTTGTCGCGTTCGACCATTCGACTGATGCGCGAGACGATCGTCGATCGGTAGCGCGCGTCGTGACACAGACTGGTGTTCCACGCGTGGCTTTCGACATTCGCCTCGTCGATCACGTACAGACCGATTTCGTCGCACAGATCGAGAAACCGCGGGTCGTTCGGATAGTGCGAGCAGCGCACCGCGTTCACGTTGTGCTGCTTCATCACCACGAGGTCGGCGCGCATGTCGTCCTTCGTCACGGCCTTGCCCCGTTCGGGATGATGATCGTGTCGATTCACGCCCTGGAACATCACGCGGCAGCCGTTGACGAGAAAGTCTCCATCGACGATCTCGACTCGCTTGAAACCCACACGCTGTCTGATCGTCTCGTGCACCCCGCCCGAGGGATCGACCAGCGACACCGTAACGTCGTAGAGATTCGGAATCTCGGCCGACCACGGAACGATGCGCGGAAGAACGCACTCGGCCACGGCCACGTGACCCCCGAAGAAATACGGCCGCACATCGGCAGCAACCGGGGATTCGAGCTGCTTGCGCAACCTGCCCGATGCGTCGGATACCGCCACACCCACCGACCAACCCGGCGACACGGCTTCCCCGTCGTTGCATGCAACATCGGTCGTCACGCGCAGGGTTCCCGTGGTCTCTCCTTCGAGACCGGCATCAATGCGAACGTTTGCAATGTGCGTCGCGGCGCGAGTTTCGATCCATACGTCGCGGTGCAGCCCGGCCATCCACCACTGGTCCTGGTCCTCGACGTGGCTCTGGGCCGAATAGCGGCACACAACGATTGCCACGGTGTTGTCGCCATCACACAGCGACCCGGTGATGTCGTACTCACTGGCCAACCTGCTGTCGGTGCCGTAGCCGATGAACTCACCATTCACCCACACCGCATGCACGCTCTCGGCACCACCAACATGCAGAATCACCCCATCGCCACCGGTCCGCTTCGGTGCACGAAAGGACTTGCGGTACACCACGGTCGGCACTTCGTTGGGCAGTGACGGAGGAAGGCCGTCCCAGGGCATCGTCACGTTCGTGTAGTGCGGCGTATCGCCCAGACCGAAAAGCGTCCAGTTGCCGGGTACGGGAATGCGCCTCCATGACGAATCATCAATATCGGCCACGGACTCGGCGGGTACGAGATCGGGATGCGACCAGCGCTGCACCGACCAATCACCATTCAACGACACGCGCCTGCGCGCCGATGACTCGAACGGCGTTCGCATGGGCAGGCGGTTGATCGACACCACCTCAGGGTCGGCCCACGGACGCAGGTCACCGATTCCGGGCAGAGTCATGGTTTGACGAGGATCTTCGTGTGCGCGCCGGGCTTCGACAGATCGCTGAACGCCGTTGCGATGTCATCCAAAGCCACTCGCCCGGTGATCATCGGTGCAAGATCGACCGTGCCGTCGGCAATGAGATGCATTGCATCACGAAACTCCTGTGGTGAGTACGTGACCACGAACTGCAGGGTCAGTTCCTTGACAACTCCGTAGGTCGGTTCGAAGTGGTCGGTCTGCATGCACAGGCCGACCACGACAATCTTTCCGTCGCGTGGCATTTCACGCATCGCGGTATTGATGAGCCCCGGAACTCCCACGGCTTCGAACATGACAACGGGTTGCGATCCGCCCTCACGACGCCAAGCAGCGAAAAGATCATCGGTCGAAGGATCAACGACAATGTCGGCGCCCATCGCCGTCGCAGTTGCACGACGCGTCGCCGAATAGTCCGACGCAATGATCGGACCAATTCCCTGGGCTTTCAGACACGCAATGATCGTGAGACCCACCGGCCCGCAACCCGCGACCAGCGCGGTTGTTCCACGGGCGATTCCCGACTTGTTCACCGCATGCAGACCGACCGCCAGTGGTTCCGTCAGGGCGATTGCATCGGCATCACACCCGGAAGGAGCGGCAACAAGAACATCGCTGCTCAGCACCATTCGCTCGCCGTAGGCCGCCGCCTCGGAGTTGGAAAACGACAGGCTGATGCGTCTGCCACCCCGCATCAGTATCGGCATCGACGTGACGATCGTGCCCGGCTTCGGTCCGTCGCTACGGGGACCACAATCGATCACCTCGGCGGAAAACTCGTGGCCCATTCGCACGTCGCGCGAAAGATCAACGGTGGGCGCCACGCCGCCGTAGGCCTCACTGGTGAGGCGAAGAAAATCAGCTCCGTGGTCGACAAAGTGCAGGTCCGAGCCGCAGATTCCACAGGCCTTCACCGCCACCAGAACTTCACCCTCGCCGGGAGTCGGCTCGTCGACGTTGTCGACAACCAAGCGTCCGCCTCTCAATACCGCAGCTCTCACAGTGGCCCCCTCACGGCCAATTATGACAGCGCATTACACAGCGCAGCGAGGGTTAGTTTGCGATCATGGAAACCCGCGACGCACTACGCCAGACCGGTTCGGTTCGATCCTTCACCACCGACGAAGTTTCCGACTCGGTGGTGCATTCGATTCTCGACGACGCCAGGTTCGCACCGAGTGGCGGCAATCGACAACCGTGGCGGGTAGCCCTCGTCAAGAACCCGGCCATTCGCCGCGGTCTCGCCGACGCGATGAAGCCGGTGTGGAACGAATACATCGCACTGGCGCAGTCGGGCCGCACGCCGTTTGCCGTGGTGAACGGACCCGAACCGCTGTCGGCCCCGGCGAGCGACGTTCCCTTTCCCCTTCTCGACAACATCGAGGACATTCCCGTCGTCTTGGCCATCGCAGCCGACCTTTCGATGATCGCCACGATGGATGCGGATCTTCCGCGACCGACCATCTCAGGAGGTGGGTCGATCTATCCGTTTTGTTGGAGCATCCTGCTGTCAGCCCGCGACCGGGGCCTTGGTGGCGTCATGACCACCTTCGCCACGCGTGCCGAAGCAACGACCGGACCGTTGCTCGGCCTGCCCGCCGGCCACGCGTTGGTCGCAACGATTTTTCTCGGCCAACCCGAACGGATACTCACCAAATTGCGCCGCCAACCCGTCGAGACCTTTGCTTCGCTCGATCGATTCGACGGACCGGCACTCACGAGTGGCACATCTGTCTCTCGTCGGGTTGACTGACGTCATGACAACGCTCGACGAGCCCACCTCGACAGTTACCGCCACCGGCTCGATTGCCGACCAAGTCGCTGCGCTGCGCGCCGGCTACCGCAGCGGCATCACGCGACCACTCGCGTGGCGCCGCAGCCAACTCCAGGCCATGGTTCGCATGCTCGAAGAAAACGAGGGCGAACTGCAGGCCGCCCTTGCAACCGACCTCGGCAAGCCGGTCACCGAGGGTTACCTCACCGACATTGCATACGTGGCGTCCGAGGTGAAGATGATGCTGAAGAACCTCGAGCGTTGGAACAAGCCTCGCAAGGTACGCACACCGCTCGTTGCCATGCCCTCGAAGTCTCGTCTGGTTCCCGAGCCACTCGGCGTTGTCCTTGTCATTGCACCGTGGAATTACCCGATCCAGTTGTTGCTCGTACCCGTGGCGGGCGCCATCGCGGCGGGCAATGCGGTCGTCATGAAACCATCGGAAGTTTCCGTTGCCACGTCAACTGCTCTTGCGCGCCTGGTGCCCAAGTACTTCGATTCATCGGCAATCACACTGGTCGAGGGTGGAGTTCCCGAGACGACCGAATTGCTCGACCAACACTTCGACCACATCTTCTACACGGGTAACGGAACCGTGGGTCGCATCGTCATGGCTGCAGCCGCCAAGAACCTCACGCCCGTCACGCTCGAACTCGGCGGCAAGAGCCCCGTCATCGTCGACGACAGCGCGAACATCGAAGTTGCCGCGCGTCGTGTCGCATGGGGCAAGTGGTTGAACTCGGGCCAAACCTGTGTTGCTCCCGACTACGTCCTCGTCGACCGCAAGGTCGAATCACGCTTCGTCGATGCCCTGCGCACCGCGATCACCGAGTTCTACGGGGACAACCCGCAAACAAGCGACAGTTACGGACGCATTGTTTCGGCCCGCCACTTCGATCGACTCACTTCGATGCTCGGCGACGGCTCGGTCGCAATTGGCGGACAGCACGACGCCGCCGATCGCTACATTGCACCGACCGTGCTCGTCGATGTGTCGATGGATTCACGCATCATGGCCGAAGAGATCTTCGGGCCGATTCTTCCGATCATCCCCGTCTCATCGCTCGATGAAGCAACCACGTTCATCACCGAGCGACCCCACCCGCTGGCGCTCTACGTTTTCTCCGAGCGCAAGGACATCGTCGACCGCGTCCTCGCCGAAACCACGGCCGGTGGTGTCACGGTCAACGGCACACTGCTGCATCTCACCAACCCGAATCTGCCCTTCGGCGGTGTCGGTGAAAGCGGCATGGGTGGATACCACGGCGAATCCGGTGTGCGTTTGTTCCAGCACCAAAAGCCCGTGCTCTCGCGCGGAACGCGCATCGACCCGAAGCTTGCCTACCCGCCCTACACCGAGAAGAAGCTCAAGCTCTTCCGCAAGATTCTCTGACGAGCCGCGGGAATCCACCCACATGATCGATCCGAAGTTGAAGCGTGCTCTCGGCCAGGCAGCCAAAGGCGTCGAGATCGTCGCCGCTCACCACAATGGAGTGACACGGGCATACACATCACACTGGGTGTCACAGGTGTCGTTCGAAGAGCCGATTGTGATGGCCAGCGTTTCACCCAAGCACGACACCTACCCGCTGATGATTGCCAGTGGCGCTTTCACCACTTCTTTCCTGGCCGGCGACCAGGTGCACATCGGCCAGTACTTCTCGTATCCCGGACACAAGTTCCACTACATCGCCGACGAGTACTTGATCGAAGAAAATGGCCACCCCGTCATCAAGGATTGCCTTGCGTGGGTCCACGCCGAGATCTTCGACACCAAGACGATGATCGACCACGAGCTGCTGTTCGCTCGGGTCACCGACTACGGCTACGGACGCCTGAAGGATGCACCGTTGATCTACTCGTCACGTCATGGATGGCGAATCGCCAACGACAAGGCCCGCGCCCCGGGCGAAAGTCCACGTGACGAACTGCTTGCTCGTCTCGCTGCGGCGGGATTCGACGCCACCGATACCGGCGACGACGACAACGACTGAGTCAGTCGCAGCAGCTGTCGCGCCAACCGCACGACGTGCACTTGAAGTGTGCGTGCTCGGGAATCAAACCCTGTCCGCACAATGGACACTCGGGGAACGTGCCGAACCGCGAACGACACGCATCGAAACCCGAGGGATCGAAACTCGGTACCGGGGTCGACGTTGTTGCCTGTGCTGGCGAATCCATCCGATCATTGTGGCCGAGCCACACGGCCCGACCGCGGATCACTGAACGGCAAGACTGGCGCGGAATTCTGCGTCCTCGATCAACGCCTTCACTTCGGCCGACGGCTCGCTGAGACGTTCCAGCGTCACACCGTGGATCACTCCCGTGAACCGATTGATGTGCGGGTAGTCGCCCACCGCAGCGCCCGTATCCAGGCCGACATCGAAGGTTTCCCCGCTGATCGAAAAGATCACCGGCACGGTGTGCGCTTTGCGCACATGAGCAACGGGCCGGCCATCGACGATCATCACCGCGTCGCCGCCCGCGGCGAATCCACCGTCGTAGGCGAAGTCGACGCCGATCGAATGTCGACCGGGTGACAGCGGCGTAGGTGACGTCGCGACGTAGTGCTCGTGGCCGCGCCAGTTGTAGTGGTACACGGGCCGCCCGACATCATCGACATACAGCGACCACCCGGCCATGTTTCCGCCCTGGCACGCGATCACGCCGCGACAACCCGCGGGGTGAATGGTGACCTCGGCCGTGATGCGGAACGAACAGTTCTTCAGGTTGACCACGCTGCGTTCGGGCATGCGGTAGTGCTCGACGGTGTAGGTCATTTTCGAAAGGTTGCCGAGCGACGTCGGCACCGCGTACTTCGGCCCGAAGGTACTGCCGGGCTCTTTCAGCGGGTACACGTTGTTGCGCACGGCCTCGGTGTCGAACAGCCCCTGCAGCTCGGCCAACTTCTCGGGATGCACCAACGACAAGTCGTTGCCCTGCGAGAAATCCGACCTGATGTCGTACAGCTCCCACTTCTCCTGCGGCCCGTCGAAGGGAACCGAGTCGAAGCGCTTCCACGGCACCCGCCCGTGGTAGCACGACGCAATCCAGCCGTCGTGATAGATGGCGCGGTTGCCGAACATCTCGAAGTACTGCGTCATGTGCGTTTCCGGCGCAGTCGGCGATTCGAACGTCGGCAGCATCGACACACCGTCGATGTCCATCTGCTCGATTCCGTTCACCGCTCGTGGCGCGGCAACACCGGCCGCCTCGAGCAGCGTCGGGAAGATATCGGTGACGTGGTGGAACTGACTGCGCAGCCCACCCCGATCGGAAATGCGCTTGGGCCACTGCACCGCGACTCCGTTGCGTGTACCACCGAAGTGCGACGCGATCTGCTTCATCCACTGGAACGGTGAATCAAGCGCCCATGCCCACGCCAAGTTGAAGTGGTTCTCGCACTTCGCAGTGCCGAAGTCGTCCATGTGATCCAACAACCACTCGGGGTCTTCGGGGAAACCGTTCTGGAACGACGGTGCACTCCACGCTCCGTTCACGGTTCCCTCGGCCGACGCGCCGTTGTCACCCGTGATGTACACGAACAGCGTGTTCTCGGCGACCCCCAGGTCGTCGACCGCATCGAGCAAACGTCCGATTTGTTCGTCGGTGTGCGCCATGAATCCGGCGAACACCTCCATCAAGCGCGATGCAACGGGCTTGTAACGATCGGGGTACTCATCCCACGACGGCACCTCGGCCGGACGCGGGGTCAACTTCGTTCCTGCCGGAATCACGCCCATTGCCAACTGACGCTCGTAGATCTGCTCGCGCAGCACGTCCCAACCACCGTCGAACTGGCCCTTGAAGCGTTCGATGTATTCGGGCCACACGTGGTGCGGACAGTGCATCGCTCCCGTGGCGAAGTACGTGAAGAACGGTCGGTGCGGATTCGACGCACGCTGCAGTCGCATCCACGCAATCGCCTTGTCCGCGATGTCCTCGGTCATGTGGTAGTCGTCGCGACCTTCATAGGGAAGCACCGGGGTCGTTTGGTCGAACATCGCCGGTTCGTACTGCGAGGCCTCGGCCGACAGGATTCCGTAGAACCGTTCGAAGCCGAGGCCCGTCGGCCAACGGTCGAACGGGCCCGTCAGCGTTTGCTCATGGGCCGGCGTGACATGCCACTTTCCGAACGCGCCCGTCGAATACCCGTATTGCTTCAGAATCTCGGCCACCGTCGCGGCCTCTTTCGGGATGATGCAGTCGTAACCGGGAAACGCGCTGGCGCCTTCCGGAATGTTCCCCATGTGCACGGCATGGTGGTTGCGGCCCGTCAACATCGCCGCGCGTGTCGGCGAGCACAGTGCAGTCGTGTGGAACTGGTTCAGCCGCACACCATTGGCAGCAACGCGATCGAGTGCAGGAGTCGGAATCGGTCCACCGAACGTGCCGCAGGTTCCGAAGCCGACATCGTCGAGCAACACCAGCACGATGTTCGGCGCATCAGGCGACGGCGTCGGAATCGACACCTCGCCCGGCGACGCGTCGGGCAACAATCGACCGAGCTGACCCGAGAATGCCGGAGTAGGAAACGGAAGTGCGGGACCCTGCGGCTTCACGCCGCAAGTCTCGCAGGCCTGCGCGGTGCAGCGGTCCACAACGCCACGGCCACCATCACCATCGCCAACACCAGGGCAACGCTCGACAGCACGTGGTAACCGACGGCCTTGCGGATGAAGCCACTCGAGAAGCCGGCCACTCCCCCGAAGAAGCTCATCGACATGTCGGCCACTCCCTGTACCGCCACCCGTGAGTCGTCACGCACCGAGTCGACGAGCAGGCTCGACCCGCCGATCAAACCGAAGCTCCAGCCCACGCCCAGCAACCACAGCGCCGGGAACAGGAACAGATACCCATCTCCCGCCAGGGCCGACATCGCCGTTGCCAAGACCAACAACACCCCGCCGATCTTGATCGATGCGTGACGGCCACGTCGGTCGCTGAACCGCCCGACGAAGGGGCTGAAGGCGTACATGCCCGCGATGTGCAGAGAGATGATGTAGGCGTTCACCGTTTCGTGACCGTGTGCCTTCAGGTGCACCGGAGTCATCGTCATCACCGCAACCATCGTCATCTGCGACACCACCATCGCGAATACCGCCACACGACCGTTCGCAGTTTCAAACGCTGCCGCGTACGCCTGACGAATCCGCAGTTGCGGCACCTGGCCAACAGTTTCGCCGCGCAACTCGCGAGCCAACTCCAGCGGGTCGGGCTTCAGTCGCAGACCCGCATTCATCATTGAGAAGATGAAGAAGGCCGCCGAGAACACCCACGGCCCCGTGTACTTGTGCCAGCCGAATAGCTCCTCGCCCGCCCACTGGGCGGGTTGCACCAGCACCGGCCCCAGCACCGCACCGAAAGTCGAAGCGAACAGAATGCGGCTCATCGCCGTCGCACGTTGATCGGCAACTGCAAGGTCGGTCGCCGCATAGCGCGACAACAGGTTCGACGCTTGACCCGACCCGTAGACGAACAAGCCGATGATGAACACCGGCAACAACTTCATCTCAGCACCCACGCCGGCCGTCAGCCCGCCGACGATCGCCATCGCATAACCGGTCTGCAGACCCCGCCGACGTGTGCTGCGGCTCATCAATCGCGCCAATACCTGCGACATGAAGGCAGTCCCCGTGGTCACCGTCGCGGTGGCAATGCCACCCCACGGCGTTGACTGACCGAGGATCGTCTGCACCACGTAGGCACCCACGGTCACCGCCGACGACAACGCTGCCGCAGCAGCCAACTGCCCCGCCACCAACACGCGCAGCGTGCGCCGCTGCAC
>CAZKVD010000055.1:0-11702 GCA_964556145.1 uncultured Bifidobacterium sp.
CATCGCCACGATTTGTCTGGGTCAGGCGGCCTCCGCCGCTGCGGTTCTGCTGGCTGCGGGCACCAAGGGCAAGCGTCTCGCTTTGCCCCACTCGCGGGTTCTTCTCCACCAGCCCTACGGCCAGGTCGGCTACGCCCAGGTCACCGATCTCGAAATCGCAGCCCGTGAAATCCTTCGGATGCGCGACCTTCTCGAGGAAATCCTCGCCAACCACACCGGCCAGCCCATCGACCGGATCCATGCCGACACCGATCGTGACTTCGTAATGGAAGCTCCGGAGGCCCTCGCGTATGGCATCATCGATGACATCATTTCGAGTCGTCAGTTGACCGACCGCTCCGGGCCGATCCGCTGACACGTTTCAGAGGAGGGCCGCGTGGCCAAGTTCGGTGATTCGGGAGAATTGCTGAAGTGCTCGTTCTGCGGCAAGTCGCAGAAGCAGGTGAAGAAGTTGATCGCCGGACCCGGCGTCTACATCTGTGACGAGTGCATCGATCTCTGCAACGAGATCATCGAAGAGGAGTTCGCCGACACGGGCGACGTCCGCTTCGAAGAGTTGCCGACTCCCCACGAGATTCGCACATTCCTCGACGAGTACGTGGTCGGCCAAGAGCAAGCCAAAAAGGTTCTTGCGGTGGCGGTTTTCAACCACTACCGGCGGATTCAGTACCAGCTGAACCAGGGCGGGGCCCGGCGCGACGACGTCGAATTGCAGAAGAGCAACATCATGCTGCTCGGGCCGACGGGTTGCGGAAAGACCCACCTCGCCCAAACGCTTGCGCGGATGCTGAACGTGCCGTTCGCGATTGCCGACGCCACGGCACTCACGGAGGCGGGTTACGTGGGCGAGGACGTCGAGAACATCCTTCTCAAGTTGTTGCAGGCGGCCGACTTCGACGTGAAGAAAGCCGAGACCGGCATCATTTACATCGACGAAATCGACAAGGTGGCTCGCAAGAGTGAGAACCCGTCGATCACTCGTGACGTGTCGGGCGAGGGTGTCCAGCAAGCGCTCCTGAAGATTCTCGAAGGGACGGTGGCATCGGTTCCGCCCCAGGGTGGCCGCAAGCACCCGCACCAGGAATTCATCCAGATCGACACAACCAACGTTCTCTTCATTTGCGGTGGTGCCTTCGCAGGTCTCGACTCGATCATCGAATCGCGCATCGGTCACAAGGGTGTTGGTTTCCACGCCACCGTGAAGTCGAAGGCCGAAAAAGACGCCGGTCAGTTGTTCGCACAGGTATTGCCCGAAGATCTCCTGAAGTTCGGAATGATCCCCGAGTTCGTTGGTCGTCTGCCGATGGTCGGCGCCGTGCACAGCCTCGACCGTGACGCACTGACCAAGATTCTCGTCGAGCCCAAGAACGCATTGATCAAGCAGTACGCCAAGTTCTTCGACTTCGAAGACGTCGAACTCGAAGTCGACGACGCTGCGCTCGCTGCAATCGCCGACATGGCCCTCGAGCGGGGAACTGGTGCGCGCGGTCTTCGGGCGATTCTCGAGGAAGTTCTGTTGAACACGATGTACGACGTGCCGGGCAAGGGCGATGTCGCCAAGGTCGTCGTTACCGAGCAGGCCGTCAAGGACAAGGCTGCGCCGCTGGTGGTCATGCGCGGTACGTCCCGAACGCCGCGCCAGCGTCGCGCGGCGTCGTAGCAACGAGACACAGTGAACTACGCCGAGGCACTGGCGTACCTCGACGAGCACGCGAGTTACGAACGAACCGGACGGGTTGAAGACCCGTCGTTGCGCAACATCACTGCGCTTGCCTCCGTCATGGGCGACCCACAGTACGACTACCGCGTCGTGCACGTGACGGGGACCAACGGCAAGGGCTCGACGTCGCAGATCATCACCAAATTGCTGATGGCTCACGGATTGCGCGTCGGCACCTATGCCAGCCCCCATCTCGAGCGCATCAACGAGCGGATACTCGTCGACGGACAGCCGGTCGACGACGAGGCCTTCGCGGAAAGCGTGGCGGCCGTTGCGGATGCCGAAGCATTGGCGGGGGTTCGTCCGTCGTTTTTCGAAATCCTCACTGCTGCTGCATTCCGCTGCTTTTCCGACGCCCCGGTCGATGTTGCCGTGATCGAAGTCGGAATGCTCGGACGTTGGGACGCTACCAACATCGTCAAGTCCGACGTAGCCGTCATCACGAACATTGCGCTCGATCACACCGAGTACGCCGGGCCAACCGTTCTCGACATTGCCCGAGAAAAGGTGGGAATCGTGAAGGACGATGCGGTGGCGGTCATCGGTGACATCACGCCCGACCTTGCCGACTTCTTCTCGGAGTCGGCACCCGACGCGCTGCGTCGGGGAGAGCATTTCGATTGCGTCGACAATCACCTTGCGCTTGGGGGCCGGATGATTGAAGTTCGCACGACCCACGATAGGTACGCCGACATTTTCGTCCCCCTGCATGGACGGCACCAGGGTGACAATGCGAGCGCGGCGATTGCGGCGGTCGAAGCCTTCTTCGGACATGCAATCGACCGCGAGGTGCTCGACGAAGGTCTCTCATCGGTGGTCATGCCGGGGCGGTTCGAGGTCTTGCACCATCAGCCACTCGTCATCATCGATGGTGCGCACAATCCGGCGGGTGCCGACGTGTGTGCGGAAGTGTTCTTCGCAGACTTCGATCCGGTCGGCGCGCGCCGCCTCGTTGTCGGAACGTTGCGGAGTCGCGACCCCCATGCCTTGCTGTCGGCGCTGCGAGCCGATGAGTTCGACCAAGTGATCTGTTGTACGGCTCCGAGCCCGCGCGGGTTGCCGGCCGAAGACCTTGCCGCGGTTGCGCGATCGATGGGCTGTGACGATGTCGTGGTTCGTCAAACCGTGGCCGCCGCGTGCGATCGCGCGTTGCTTGATGCGGGTTCCGACGACGCAATTCTCGTCACCGGGTCGCTTTACGTGGTGGGAGAAGCGAGGGGGCATCTTTTCAGGGCTTTGCCGTAGAATTCACGGGATGTCGAATCGAACCCTCGTCCTCTTGAAGCCAGATGCCGTCGAACGCGGTCTCGTCGGGAACATCCTTTCGCGATTTGAAACCAAGGGTCTGAAGATCGTCGCGATGGAGCTGCGCAAGCTCGACGCAGCGATTCTCGCCCGTCACTACGAAGAGCACCAGGGCAAGGGCTTCTACAACGACCTCGTCGCTTTCATGGCGCGGAACCCGGTGGTGGCTCTGGTTGTCGAGGGCCCCGAGGACACCTGGGAAATCGTCCGCAACATGATGGGTGCCACCAACCCGCGTGCTGCTGCTCCCGGAACCATTCGCGGTGATCTCGGAACGATCTTCACCGAGAATCTCGTTCACGGCAGCGATTCCGCCGAGTCCGCGGCACGAGAGATCAAAATCTTCTTCCCGTCTCTGTAGCGTCTTCTTCCACAGAGCCGGATCGCAGGAGGTCACCAGTTGGCTGGCGGAAACCCACTCGGCCTCGGCCGCGACATCGCGATCGATCTCGGCACCGCGAACACCCTCGTCTACGTTCGCGGTCAGGGCGTCGTTCTCAACGAGCCATCGATCGTTGCGGTCGACATGCGTGATGGCAAGCCCGTTGCGGTCGGCTGGGAAGCCAAGCGCATGCTCGGCCGAACGCCTTCACACATCACGTCGGTACGACCCCTGAAAGACGGGGTCATCGCCGACTTCGAAGTGTGCGAAAAGATGCTGCGTTATTTCATCCAGCAGGTGAACGCAAGCCGGTGGAGCAAGCCCCGAATGGTGATCTGCGTTCCCTCGGGTATCACTGGTGTCGAGCAACGTGCAGTGCAGGACGCGGCCGAGTACGCCGGCGCACGCAAGCCGGTTCACATCATCGAAGAACCGATGGCTGCGGCCATCGGAGCCGGCATTGCGGTGCACGAACCCGCAGGCAACATGATCGTCGACATTGGCGGTGGCACCACCGAGGTTGCGGTCATCTCGCTTGGCGGCATCGTGGTCGCTCAGTCGGTGCGCGTGGCAGGAGACGAGATCACCCAGGCAATCGGTGATTACGTGAAGAAGGAATTCGGCCTCGACATCGGTGAGAACACCTGCGAGGAAATCAAGATCCAAATGGGTTCGGCGTGGCGCCTCGAGGAAGAGTTCACCGCCGACATTGGCGGTCGCGACTCGCTGTCCGGTCTGCCGCGTCGCATCGAGCTCACCACTGAACACGTTCGTGAAGCAATTGCCGAGCCGATCACCTCGATCGTTGACGCAGTGAAGTCGACGCTCGACCGCACGCCGCCCGAGCTTGCCGCCGACATCATGGAAAATGGAATCGTGCTGTCGGGCGGCGGCGCGTTGCTCGCCGGCCTCACACAGCGCGTGACCCACGAGACCGGAATGCGCGCGGTGGTTGCTCCCGATCCGTTGTACGCGGTGGTTCTGGGGTCGGGTCAGGCCCTCGAGAACATCGAGGCGATGCGTGGTCTGTTGACCCAAACGGGAATCGACTGAGGAGCAGTTCGGCTTCGTGCAGTCCTTCACTCGTCGGCGAATGATCGTCGTGCTGTTGCTCACGTCGATCATGCTCGTCACCCTCGACCTGCGGGACAGCGGTTTTGTAGGCGGCGTTCGTGACACGTTCGGCACGTTGTTCCGGCCGGTCGAGCGTCTGACCAACGTCATCACCAAGCCGGTGTCCAATGCGTGGCGCGGCATCCTCGACTACGGCGATCTTCGTCGCGAGAATCTCGCGTTGAAGGACCTTCTCGTCAAGCAGGAAGGAACCGCCATCGCCGCGGCGGCGAGTGTGCGCGAAGCGCAGGAACTGCTCGCACTCAACGGCCTGCCGACCCTTGCCGGCATCGACAGTGTGACGGCGCAGATCGTTGGACAGTCGCCATCGAACTTTTCGCAGACCTTCGAACTGAACCGTGGGAAGTCGAGTGGTATCCGCGTCGGCATGACGGTGACCAACGGCGCCGGACTTGTCGGCAAGATCACCGATGCGACGCTCGAGCGTTCGGTCGTCATGTTGGCGACCGACCCCGAGTACGCCATTGCGGTCAAGGTGGGCAACTGTCCCGTGGGGGCCACCACGACGGTCGCTCCAACAACGACGGTTGCAGAAACGACAACAGTGGCCCCTTCGTCCAGTGCCGTGAGCCCCGTCGATGCAGGCACCACGATTCCCGGCCAAACCACGACAACCCTGCCCGGGGAAACCACGACAACGAGTTCAACCACGACGTCGTCGACCACCACGACCACGAGCACCACGACAACAACCAGCACCACCACAACGACGCTGCCAAAGCCGACAACGACCACCATCAAGGGTTTCACGCCGTTTTCCACGACCTTGCCACCCCGGCCCGGTGGTGCGGGATCGCAAATCACAATTCCCGACACCGGCGGTCTCGTACCGCGAGAAACAGGCGCGCTCGAGGGTCGTGGAATTGGTCGCACGCCGATCATTCGTTTCGTGCAGGCCTCCGATCGTCTCGGGGCTTTGTGCGAAGGCGTTCCGGTGGTCACCGCCGGTGGGTCGCAGAGTCTCGCGCCGCCCGACCTGGTGGTCGGTACCGTCGCGCGGGTTGTGACCCGCAAGGGGACTGCCGGGCCGTTGCTCGAAGTCGACCTGGCGGCGAATCTTGAAAGCCTGAACTTCGTGCGGGTGTTGCTGTACCAGCCGGCGACGGAGATTCCGCGGTGAACCGTTTCTTCGCCGTGATCGAGTCGCCCGTCACGCGAACGTTTCTGCTCGGTCTCGTCGTGCTCAGTTTCCAGACGACCCTCTTCAACACGCTGCGTCCTCTCGGGGTCGTACTTCAGGTCATGTTGTTGTTCGCCTGTGTCAGCGGAGTCGTTGCCGGCAGCGAAACGGGTGCGGTCACTGGATTCGTGTTCGGGCTGATGTACGACATGGTTCTCACCGCACCCCTCGGACTCTCCGCAGTCGTGTTCGGTTTTGCCGGTTACATGGCCGGCGGAGTGAACGCGTTCGTCCACGAAGCACGTTGGTGGGTCAAGGTCATCGCAGTCGCGGTGACATCGTCGACCGCAGTTTTGTTGTACCCAGCAGCGAGTCTTGTTGTCGGAATCGATGGCTTGCTCGGTTCACGCATCGTCACCGTGGCGCTCACATGCGGTGTTTTCAACGCAATTTGCGCCGTTCCGGCTGCGCGAATCGCCAAGTGGGCACTGGTGAAGCCCGTTCGCCAAGCAGTCTGGGCAGAATAGGGGAATGCCGGCGTCTCCTTCTGGCAAGCGACTGGGCGTGCTCGGTGGGCTGGCCCTCGTGTTGCTCGGCATCGTGTGTACCCGTACTTGGTTCCTTCAGGTGGTCGATGCCGAGGGACTCGAAACCCGTGTCGCCGAGGTGCGCTCGCGAACCGTGCCGTTGCTACCCGAACGCGGACGAATCTTCGATGTCGACGGACGCGTGCTGGCCGACAACGAACGTGTTCTCATCGCAACCATTGACCGTTCGATCGTGCGCAAGGCCGCCGAACGGGCCGAGCTGTTCCTGCGCCTGTCGGGCGCTTTGCAGACCCCGGTCACCGAGCTCGAGCGGCGATACCAGAGCAAGCTCTACGACCCGCTGCAGCCTCTGCCATTGAAAGAGGGAATCTCCGAGCAAACCGCGCTGTTCCTGCGTGAGCGATCAGAGGACTATCCGGGTGTCGACATCGAAGAGGGTTGGAGACGGGAATATCCGTACGCCCCCATCGGCGCGCACGTTGTGGGGTTCATGGGGGCGATCCTCGAGCGGCAGTTGCCCTATTACAAGTCGCTCAAGTACTCGCCAAACGAGCGGGTCGGTCAATACGGCGTCGAGCAAACGTACGAAAGCGTGCTGCGCGGCAAGCCCGGCTACGTGCGCTACGAGGTCAATGCGCTCGGTCAGGTGATTCGGGAAATCGAGCGTGTCGAGCCGATTCCGGGCAACGACGTTCAGTTGTCGATCGACCTCGACTATCAGCAGTTCGTCGAGCAAGCGCTCGAGACGATGCTCAGCCTGCGGCGACAGGTCGACGCGGGAACCGTGAAGTTGGAGAACGGTGAGCCCGATCCGCAGTACGCCGAGGTGAACTTCTACAAGGCGCCTGCGGGCTCTGCGATGTTGATGAACTACGAAACGGGGGAAGTCGTCGCAATGGCGAGCTACCCGAATTTCGACAATCGGTGGTTCAACGCGGGAATCTCGTCGGCAAAGTTCAAACAGCTCTTTCCCGAGAGCAAGGACCCCGACCAGGCCATCATTGTCAACCGGGCAGTCAGCGGGCGCTACAACCTCGGCTCGACTTTCAAGCCCTTCACGGCCTTCGCCGCGCTCGACTCGGGACAGATTCCAGATCCCATCAAGTACAAGTACCGCGATGAAGGAACGTACAAGCTCGAGTCGATTCCGAACGGTCGTTGTCAAGAAGGTGTGAAGTGTGTTTTCAAGAACGCGTTCTGTTCGGCGACCAATACGCCTTGCCGCTACGGGCCCGTGACGGTGGAAGATGCCCTCGCTGTTTCATCCGATGCGTTCTTCTACAAAATCGGTGAACAGATCCTCACGCAACGCGGCTACCAGCCAATCCTCGAAGAGGAAGTACGCCACTTTGGCTTCGGTGCGCCGACGGGAATCGACCTGCCCTTCGAATACGGCGGCGCCCTTCCGAGCAAGGAACTGAAGAAGGATCTGGCCGACGCGGGTGCGATCCCGAAAGAAGAAGGGCGCGCGTACTACGTCGGCGACAACGTTCAGTTCGCGATCGGGCAGGGCCTGCTGGCGGCAACCCCGCTTCAATTGGGGGTTTCCTATTCGGTTCTCGCCAACAACGGCAAAGTGCTCACGCCCCACGTCGCAAACCGCATTCTCGAGTCGGGAACACCCGACGGCGATGCGGGCTTTGCTGACTTGTCGCGGGCGACGGTCGTCGAGGACAAGACCAAGGGTGAAGTGGTTCGCACTGTCGAAATGCCCCCCGAAGTGCACGATCCGATCGTTCGTGGACTCACACGCGTGGTCAATGGCCCGGGCGTCGACTGGGACTTTTACCACAAGGCAACCGGCGAGTTTCTTTTCAAGAACTACCCAAAGAAGTTGTTGCCGATCGCCGGCAAGACGGGTACCGCGCAGGGTTTCAAGAACCTCCCGTGGAACGACTCGTCGGCTTTCGCGGCATTCAGCCTCGATCCGACGAGACCCTTCACGGCCGTCGCATATCTTGAAAAGTCGGGCTACGGATCGCAGGGTGCTGCGCCAGTGGTGAAGTGCATCTTCTCGGCCATTGCCGGCATCGTCGACCCGCAGGAAGTCATTCCCAGTAATCCGCTCGACATCAACAGCACGGCAGTGGCGCGTTCCCAGCGCCTCGTCAGCCCGATGTGCCTGTCGGGTTATGGCGGCGGGGTGAGGGACTGATGCAGGTTCTCGACTCGATGCGCCGCAGGCCCTCGCCAGCGGGCATGGGGAACATCCGGCGCAGCATGGCCGACCCCAGCAGAAACATCGATTGGCTCTTGCTGTTCGCCGTCGCAGCCCTGTCAACCATCGGCGCCTTCGCGGTGTACTCCACGACTCGTCCACGCTTGCTTGCGCGTGGTGTCGACCCGTATTACCTGTTGCAGCGACAGATCATTTACATCATTGCGGCCGCGCTTGCCATGGTGCTGTTGATGGCACTCGACTACGAATGGTTGCGGGGGAGAGCCGAGTTCTTCTACGGGGCTTCGATCGTGGCACTGATGTTGGTGCTCGTGGCTGGCGCCGTGCGCGGTGGTGCGCGTCTGTCGTTCGACCTCGGCATCGTGTCGTTGCAGCCCGCGGAGTTCACCAAGTTTTCCGTGTTGTTGTTGCTCGCCGGCTATTTGTCGGAAGAAGAGAGCGAACAGCTTCCGTACCATCGATTCATCACGACCCTTGTCATCGTCGGTGGATCGGTTGGTCTGATTCTTCTGCAGCCCGACCTCGGCTCGGCAACGGTCCTCATCGCTTGCACGATGGGTCTTCTGTTGGTGGCCGGAAGCAAGGTTCGTTACATCGTGTCGATCACGACTCTTGCCGTGCTGTCGGCTGGGGTGGCGGTGTGGACGGGCCTCGTTCGCAGCTACCAATTCCGGCGTATCGAGGCGTTCTTGAACCAGAACTCGAC
The DNA here is from genome assembly GCA_964556145.1 of uncultured Bifidobacterium sp. Lineage (GTDB taxonomy): Bacteria > Actinomycetota > Acidimicrobiia > Acidimicrobiales > Ilumatobacteraceae > F1-20-MAGs119. The sequence continues at coordinate 9,095 of CAZKVD010000055.1, forward strand.
CGACTCTGCGTTGAAGGACGTCGTCTTGCAGGTGCGGTTCGCCAAACGTGCGGTTGCCACCGGCGGCATCACCGGCAAGGGCTTCCTGAACGGACCCTTGACGAATGGGGCATTCATCCCGGTTCAGTCGACCGACTTCATCTTCTCGGCCATCGCCGAGCAATTCGGTCTGATTGGCGCCGGGGTCACCTTGGGTCTGTTCACCCTTCTCCTCTGGCGCATCTGGCGGGTGGGACGTTTGTCGCGAACCCGCCTGGGTCAGTTCATCGCGCTCGGTGCCTTTTCGATGATTCTTTGGCAGACCTTCCAGAACATCGGAATGACCCTTGGAATCATGCCCGTGTCGGGCCTGCCGCTGCCCTTTGTCTCGTACGGGGGCTCGCACATGGTGGCTTTTGCCGCCATTGTCGGTCTGGTTCAAAGCGTCCACATGAGACGCCTGCGGTAGGGCAGGGTCACCGATTCCTCGCGGTCGGGCAGATAGCCTGACGACGAAGCGGCCGAGGCCGCACAGGATCGAGACATCATGAACCAACCTTCCGAGGGCGCGAATCAGTCCGCCAGCCCCGGGCCGAACAAGAAACGGCGCCGTGGATCGCGCGGTGGGCGCAACCGCTCCAATTCCAGCCAGAATCGCGTTTCATCCGGCGAGAGCCAGTCGCCGTCGCCAGCCCAGACGTCACCGGCGTCTGAGCCCGGTCGTCGTCCCCAAATCGGTGACACCCGTCCGGCACCCGCTCGTCCCGCTCCGGTTGCCTCCGAGTCCGGACAAGCCCCGGGCCAGGGTGCCAAGTCGGGTGGGAACAAGCGTCGTCGTCGCGGTGGCCGCGGCCGCAGTGGTGGCGGACAAGGGTCGGGCCAGGGTGGCAATCGCCCCCGTCAAAGCCAGGCCGCGGTGGAAGCCGAGATTGTCGAGCGCCGTCGGGGTCGCACCCGCGACGGGCGTCCGGTTGGCCGTTATCTCATGTGCGTCCAGGTACGCGAAGGACTGACACAGGTCGCGGTCCTCGAGGGTCGAAAGTTGATCGAGCACTATGTCAGCCGTCCGGCCGACGACGTGACGCAAATTCACGGCAACATCTACCTCGGTCGGGTGCAAAACGTTCTGCCCGGCATGGAGGCAGCATTCGTCGACATCGCGACGCCAAAGAACGCGGTTCTCTACCGCGGTGACGTGCAGTACGACGCCGAGGACATCGTCGAAAAGTCGGCCGACCGCCGCATCGAAGACATCCTGAAGGCACGCCAGTTGATTTTGTGCCAGGTGACGAAGAACCCGATCGGCGCCAAGGGTGCCCGCTTGACGCAGGAAGTCTCGCTGCCGGGTCGATTCGTGGTGTTGATTCCGAATTCCAAGACCTACGGCATCTCCAAGCGCCTTCCCGACGACGAACGTCGCCGTTTGCGCTCGGTGCTCGACCGAGTCAAGCCGGCCGAGCACGGTCTCATCGTGCGAACCGCAGCCGAGCATGCGACCGAGCACGAACTTCGTGCCGACATGGCTCGTCTTCTCGATGAATGGGCCCGAATCGAAGAGGCTGCGAAGAAGGCCAATGGCCCGAAGCTTCTCTACCGCGAGCCCAGCCTCGCAGTTCGCGTCATTCGCGAAGAGTTCAATGCCGAGTACCGCGGCGTCGTCATCGACGATCCCCAGTTGTTCGAAGACGTGAAGAGCTACGTCGGCGACTTCAACCCCGAGCTCGCCGATCGTGTCGAGTTGTATGCAGCGGGCACATCCTCGGGTGACGATGAAGAAGACGCGGCTCCCACGTCGGGCCTTCCGATCTTCGAGCACTATCACGTGCACGAACAGATCCACAAGGCGCTCGACCGCAAGGTGTGGTTGCCCTCGGGCGGTTCGTTGATCATTGAGCACACCGAAGCGCTGACGGTCATCGACGTGAATACCGGCAAGAACGTCGGCAAGTCGAACCTCGAAGAAACGGTCTTCCACAACAACCTTGAGGCAGCCGAAGAGATTGCTCTTCAGCTTCGCCTGCGTGATATCGGTGGCATCATCGTCATCGACTTCATCGACATGGAGATCAAGGAAAATCGCCGCAAGGTGGTCGACGCCTTCCGTGCAGCCCTTGCCCGCGACAAGACCCGAACCCAGGTTCTCGAGGTGTCCGACCTCGGACTGGTCGAAATGACCCGCAAGCGAATCGGGGAGGGCCTGCTGACCAGCTTCGCCGGCCAGTGCCCCGAATGTGAGGGCCGCGGCATCAAGGTCGACCACAGGCTCATCGGCTGAGGCGAACACCGCCGAAGACGCAGATTGGGCTGAGGCGAACACCGCCGAAGACGCAGATTGGGCTGAGGGGTTGGGGTCCCCCAAGCCCCCTTATAGGATAGGAAACCGTTATGTACGCAGTTATCGCCTCCGGTGGAAAACAGGAACGTGTCGCCCAGGGCGAGACCGTCAAGGTCGAACTTCTCGGTGTTGACGACGGAACCGAAGTGAAGTTCGCTCCGATTCTCGTCGTCGATGGCGCCGATGTTCTATCCACGCCCGACCAGTTGAAGAATGCGTCGGTCACCGGTCGCGTCATTGCCACGGCCAAGGGGCCGAAGATCGACGGCTTCACCTACAAGCGCCGCACCAACC
>CAZKVD010000056.1:0-11511 GCA_964556145.1 uncultured Bifidobacterium sp.
GACCTGTTCGATCTCGTGCGTCCGGATCTCGTTCTTCTCGACGTCATGTTGCCCAAGGTGTCGGGGATCGACGTGTGTCGTCAACTGCGCAAACGTTCGCAGGTGCCGATCATCATGGTGACGGCAAAGGCCGCCGAGATCGACACGGTTGTCGGCCTTGAAGTGGGAGCCGACGACTACATCACCAAGCCGTACCGTCTGCGTGAACTGGTTGCGCGTATGCGTGCAGTTTTGCGTCGCGCACCCATCGACAACACGGGTGAACTGAACCTGGGTGCTTTGGTGGTCGGAGACGTGCAACTCGACCCCGACCAACACGAGGTTGTCATCAGGGGTGAGCGTGTCTCGCTGCCGCTGAAAGAATTCGAGCTGCTGCACATTCTCCTGGCTAATGCCGGACGGGTTCTGCCTCGTGAAACTCTGATCGACCGCGTGTGGGGCAGTGATTACGTCGGTGACACCAAGACTCTCGACGTTCACATCAAGCGTTTGCGCGCGAAAATCGAAGACGATCCCGGCACCCCGCAGAAGATCGTCACGATTCGCGGCCTCGGCTACAAGTACGAGCGCCCGAAGTCCTGACCCCTCCGTGCGTCCGACCTACCATCGGGTCGTGCCGGAGCGAAAATCAACCGTCGGTCTGCCGCCGCGATCTTCTTTTTTCGTGCTGGCCCGAACGCACGGGTTGATGACCGCCGGCGAAGCAGTGATGACCGTCGCACTGGCCGACTCGTTGTTCTTGTCGATCAGCCCCGATGCCGCGCGCGGCAAGGTGATCCTCTTTCTTGCGCTCAGCCTGGCACCGTTTGCGATCATCGCGCCGTTCATCGGGCCCTTCGTCGACCGCATGCGCGGTGGTCGACGACTTGTCGTGATTCTCGCTGCGTTGCTGCGTGCAGCCGTGACGATCCTGATGATCGGTCGAATTGATTCACTCACGCTCTTTCCGTTGGCATTCGCCGCGCTCGTCGTTTCGAAGACTTATTCGGTGTCGAAATCGGCTCTCGTTCCCACGGTGGTGCCCGAAGAGCGCGAGCTTGTCGATGCGAACAGCAAGTTGGGCCTGCTCTCGGGCGTGGTCGGCTTTGCTGCCGCGGTTCCTGCGGGCCTCCTTCAGCTGGTGTCGCCCAATGCGACGCTGGCGTTGTCGGCCGTCGTGTTCATCGTTGCACTCGCATCGGCGTGGCAGTTGCCGCGTGACGTTCGTGTCGCGCCAGCGCCGCGAACCCGAATCGAAATCGAGGAATTGCACTCCCGCCGTGTTCGGCGTTCGGTTGCCGCGATGCGTCTGATGCGCGGTCTGGTGGGTCTCATGTTCTTCCACCTCGCGTTCTGGCTCCGTGACCAGAAGGCCGGCACCGTGTGGTTCGGATTCGCAGTGTCGCTGGCGGCGATGGGAACCATGACGGCCAACGCAACTGCTCCGTTGTTGCGTCGCCGACTTCGCGAGGAGACGATGATCATCCTGGCGCTCGCAGTGACGGGAATCGGTGGCTTCGTTTGTACCCGAATCGGTGGTGTCACGGGTGGCGTGATTCTCGTTGCCTTGGTGAATGGTTTTGCCGCAACCTGCAAACTTGCCTACGAGGCGGTGGTCCAGTCGGACGCGCCCGATGCCAACCGAGCGAGGGCATTTGCATCGTTCGAAACCCAGTTTCAGCTCGCCTGGGTTGGCGCGGGCCTGATTCCGGTTGTCTTCGAACTGCCGGGTGAGTTCGGCTTCTTCGTCGTTGGTCTGGTGGGCTGCATCGGCACGTTGTTGTTCGTGCTGCGAATGCGTGCAGCTAGGAAATCTCGAGCCGCGCGAGCCACAGCCCGGGTGCGTCGATCTCGGCGGGCGTAGGAAGCGCATCGGCCCGACGGAGCAGATCAAGCACGCGATCGTGCGAGGAGCGCTCGACGATTCCGCGAATGAACGAACGCCCGCGTTCCACCGTGGCACGGGTGTGGTGGATGCCAAGAAGGTGCTCGACGAAGCGATCACTTGGCGATGACTCAATGCGTCGACGACGCAGGGCCTCGCCAACGGCCGGTGCGCCGCCGAGGAGACGTTGTGTCACGCCGTCGACCACCCAGTCGATGAGGCCCACGGCACATGCAAGCAGTGCATCGAGACGGGGACGAAGAGCCTCTTGCTCGGGTGATACGACCGCACCGAGCAGAAGTGCGGGGTCCGACATCGTGCGTTGGAACGCAGCCATTGGATTCGCGGGGTCGATGTCGGTGTCGGACAACTTTTCGATGACCGCATTCGGGTCGGGAGTGAACGCCGAGACGTAGTCATTCACGGTCGAGGTCAGGGCTTCGCGAAGGTGTGGTGTCTGCAAGACGAGATGGGCCGTGAACTCGTGAACGAGAACCCACATCCTGATGTCGGCGAGAGGCAAGTCCCATTCACGGGCGAAGGAGTCGACATTGGATGCAACGATCATCAGCGGTTTGGCCGCATCGCGCGGCAGCAACAGGTCGTACTGACCAAAGGCCCGTGCCGCCAGCTGACCGACCATCGAGCCGACCGTCATGCCGAGCATCATCGGTGCCATCGCACCCATGAGGCCGTTCATCATCGAGGCCATCGGGTCGGAGTCTGCGGAGCTGTCGTCGCCGCCGGGGCGCTGACCCAACGCCGTGGCGAGGTTGTCGAAAATCGGTCTGTAGGCCTCGAGTGTTGCGTGGCACCACTGTGCAGGGGTGATGCATTCAATGCGGAGGCCAGGGTCGAATCCGGGCACGAAGTCGGCGATGTGCCGTTGGGCAAGGGGAGCGAATTCCTCGAAGGCGATACGTGCCGACGGTTCGACGTTCGACGACTGACCCCCGACGCTCATGTATGCGACCTGTCGGGCGATGTCCCAGTTGAGAGGCCCCTGGCCCGCGAGCGACTTCATGATGTCGCCGAGAAACGGCATCGCACCGAAAGGATTGTCGCCTCCGAACGGGAGACCACCGAACGGGTTGTCGTCGTCGGCCATGACCCGATGTTACGGCCGCAACAGCTGATCTTCGATGACGGAGATCGGAACGTATCCGCGTGCACCGTCACGTTCGGTGTAGAGGCCAAGAACGTCTCCCGCAGCGTTTTCGACCACCGAAGACTCGGTGGCATCGGTCCCGAGAATGTCGCCGGCAAGCGGCACGAAACGACGCGTATCGAAGTTCACGGAAATTCCGATGATGGCCGAGATCGTGTTCTGCCCCGCCACAACGACGCTGGTTCCCATCGCCGGCGGAGCGACTGATGACGAGCCGATCGGCGTTGATCGAGGTGCGACCGCACTGCCCTCGAGGAGGGTCAGTCCGCCGGCCCGCGAGACCACCGTCAGGGGAATGCGGCGACCATCGACATCGACATCGAGTCCCGATACCTCGCCGGTTGTCACGAAGAGTTGTTTGGTCCCCACCGGACCAGTGACTGCGAGAACGAAGCGTCGCCCATCGGCCGTCATGAGGCCGGGCAGAGCGCGGGATTCATCGGCCCGACCCGGGACGGCAACCGCCGCGTTTCGCACCTGTCCGGGGGACTCGCGTCGTGCACTTGGGGGAACGATGAGGGCGACGAGGGCGATGACGAGTGCAAGGCCGAGGGCACCACACAACGATGCGACGAGCGGACTGAGCGGCGGAGCGGAACGGCGCGACACGGCCCGACGTTGCTGGCCGATCTCGCTTGGATGTCGCCAGGCGCGTTCATGACGCGGCAGCGGGGCGGGGTTGGCCGTGCGGTGTGTTTCGTCCTCGGCCATCACGAGAGGACAGTAATGAGGTCGCCGGTCGATTGGGCGTCGGGCACGATTCCACGTGGCATGGGTACGATTCGGTGTGTGACAGTCCTCGCAGTGCCAACAGATGGTTCCCGCGACTGGATCGCCGTCACGGCCGACACCTTCGACGTGGGGAGCGCGTACGAGTGGGCGGTGCGTCCCGAATGCGGCGCGGTCGTCGTTTTCTCCGGAACCGTTCGCGATCATGCCGACGGTCGCGACAACGTCACAAGCCTCACCTACGAGGCGTACGAGGAAAAGGCCGTCACGCGTTTCGCCGAGATCATCGCCGAGGCACGTCGACAGTGGCCGTCGATCGTTCGTGTTGCCCTGTTGCATCGGGTCGGTCGCCTCGGGCTCGGGGAGTCCTCGGTGCTCGTCGTCGTTTCTTCACCGCATCGACCCGAGGCCTTCGAAGCGGGCCGCTTTTGTATCGACACGTTGAAGATCGCCGCACCGATCTGGAAACAGGAAGAGTGGGCCGACGGTGTCGATTGGGGTACGGGCGCACACGACATCACCCCGGTGTCGAACCCGTCGAAAGTTGAGTCATGATCGCAGCGCAGACAGTCGTGATCGTCTTTGCACTCTTGGCCCTCGGTTGCGGTGCAGGCCTTGCGACAGTTCTCTTTCGTCAACAGCACCAGACGGGTATCTACGACGGCATCGAGAACTTCCGTCGACACATCGACGCCTTGTCTCCGGAGGCGCGACGCAACGTCGTGAATCGACACGTGCAGGGTCGCGGTTCCGACCGTAACGAGCCGCACCTCTAGCCGCGACCTACACTGGTCGAACATGGCCCGCGACCTTGCAATCGACCTCGGCACGGCGAACACGCTCGTCTACATGAAGGGCCGTGGAATCGTCTTGAACGAGCCCTCCGTGATTGCGGTCAACCGCAAAACCAGCGAGGTTTTGGCCACCGGACACGAGGCCTGGAACATGATCGGCCGTACGCCGGGTTACATCGTTGCCGTGCGTCCGCTGCGCGGTGGGGCCATCACCGACTTCGACATCACCGAGCGGATGATCCGTCTCTTGCTGCAGCGGGTTGGTGTTTCGCGTTTCACCCGACCCAAGGTCGTCATCTGCGTGCCGTCGGCCATCACCGAAGTCGAGCGTCGTGCAGTCACCGATGCGACCCGTCGCGCGGGTGCCTCCGATGCCCAGCTGATCGAGCAACCCATGGCCGCGGCGATCGGCGCCGAGCTGCCGATCGATGAACCCGTCGGCAACATGGTCATCGACATCGGTGGAGGCACCAGCGAAACGGCGGTCATCAGCCTCGGTGGCGTCGTTGCGCTCGAAGCCATCCGTGTCGGAAGCTTCGACATCGACGCAGCGATCCAAACGTACGTGCGACGCGAGCACGGCATCGCGATCGGTGAACGAACCGCCGAAGAGATCAAGATCCAAATCGGTACCGCTGCGCCGATGCCCAACGAACGTGGTGCTCAGGTGCGCGGTCGCGACCTCGTCACCGGCCTGCCCAAGAACGTCGACCTCACCGCCGAGGAAGTGCGCTTTGCCATCGACGAAGTGGTTTCGCAGATCGTTCAGTCGGTGACGCGTTGCCTGTCGAAGGTGCCACCCGAAATGGCCCAGGACTTCCTGCAACGCGGCATGTATCTCGTTGGTGGTGGCGGCCTGCTGCGCGGCCTCGCCCAGCGCATCGAACGCGAAACCGACGTCCCCGTGCGCATGTCGCCCATGCCCCTCGAGGCCGTCGTCTTGGGCGCCGGGCACTGCGTCGAGAACTACCAGGTTCTCCGCAGCATGTTCATGGGCGCAAGGCGTTAGCCGCGCGCCCCGTCAGGCGTTTCGCAAGGCGCTGACGCGTCCGCCCAGCTCGAGAACGTAAACATCGCCCGAGGCAACGCTGCGTACGGCGGTGACAGACCCGGCGTTGGGGACAAGTCGAACGACGCGCGTGGTCTTGGTGCCGACAACCTTGATGGCGGTGATGTGGCCGCTGCAGTAGTCGCCAAAGACGTACCAGCCTGCGAGCGACGCAAGACTCTTCGAACGAACCTTGGTTCCGCCCGAGATTGAACAGCCTTCGTCTCCGTGCTTGTACACGTGCACGGGTTTCAGATGGTTCGGGGCGGTCTGATCGGTGTTGTAGCGCGCGAATCCTTCGTACGCGCTCCAACCGAAGTTGGCATTGCGGCCCGAACCATTCGATGCCCAGGCGACGTTGACTTCTTCCCATTCGTTCTGGCCGACGTCGGCGACCCACAGGTTCATGTCGTCGTCGAACTCGAATCGCCAAGGGTTGCGCAAGCCGATCGACCAAATGCGCGGCGCCGCGTTCTTGGCACTTCGCGCAAGTGGGTCGATGCTGATGATCTTGCCGAGCAGTGACTTGCGGTCGAGCGCCCTGCGTTGCGGGTCGCCACCGGATCCACCGTCGCCCGTACCGATGTAGAGACGTCCGTTCGGTCCGAAGGCGAGACCCCCGCCGTTGTGGTTCGAATAGGGCTGGTCGAGGGTGAAGAGCACGGCACGCGACGACGCAATGGCAGTGCCGTTGTTGCGCATTCGATAACGCGCAACAACCGTGTCACCGGCTGCATCGGTGTAGTTCACGTACATGAACCGACCATCGGGATGAAAGACGATGCCGAGCAGGCCACGCTCGCCCGAAGCCTGGGTGAAGTCGGTGATGTCGAGGGCGGTCGTCTTGTTCTTTGAGGTGGTGTCAAAGCGCACGACGGTGCCGTCTTGCTGGGTGATGTACAGACCCGCGTCGCCGGCTCGTGAGGCGATGTCGGTGGGTTGGCTGACTTTTGTCACCTCGACAAGTGTCGCGCGGGGGTCTTGTGTCGCGCGCACCGCCGTCGACGGTGCAACGAGCCCGAATGACAGGGCAACGACGACGAGGGCTCTACGCATCGGCGTTGACGCGTGCAAGCCCTTCTTGAACGACGGTGATGGCGAGCTGGCCGTCTTGTGTGTAAATCGACCCACCCGCGAGCCCGCGCGCATTCGACGTGGATATCGAGTACTGGTCGTAGAGCATCCATTCGTCGGCGCGGAACGGACGGTGGAACCACATCGCATGGTCGAGGCTGGCCATTTGGACGCCCTTGGAGTTCCACGACAAACCGTGCGGGAGCAGCGTGGTGTCGAGCAGTGTGAAGTCGCTGGCGTAGGTGGCGATGCAGGTGTGCAGCACGGGGTCGTCGGGAAGCGTGCCATCGGCACGCATCCACACTCGCTGGCCGAGTGTCGGTACGCCTTCGCGCGAGAACGGATCACCATCGACGTAGCGCAGGTCAATGGGTCGTGGTCGGTCGTACCACTCACCGATGATGTGCTTGTACGGCGCCATCCGCTCTTTGAAGTCGGGGAGGGTCTCGGGATCGGCCATGTTCATCGGGCCGTTGATCTGGTGATCCGGACCCGGTTCGTTCAGATGGAACGATGCCTGGAGGTTGAAGATGACCTGTCCGTGCTGGATCGCGACGACGCGACGGGTGGTGAAGCTGCGGCCATCGCGGATGCGGTCGACGTTGTAGAGGATGGGCACCCACGGGTCGCCCGGACGCAGGAAGTAGGCGTGAAGCGAATGAACGTGGCGGTCGGCCTCGACCGTGCGTGCGGCAGCCACCAGGGCCTGGCCGGCGACCTGTCCGCCAAAGACCCGCTGGCGGTTCTCGTCGGGGGACTTGCCGCGAAAGACGTTGACCTCGATTGCTTCGAGGTCGAGGAGGTCGATGAGGTCGTCGAGCGCGGATTTCATTGGAACCCATGTTGTCAGGGCACGGGACGCCAGACAACGTGGGAGAGGGGTACCATCGCGTCCGTGGCATTACTACCTCTCAATCCAGACGAACTTCTCACCACGACGCGTGCGGTCCGCAAGCGCCTCGACTTCACCAAGCCCGTCCCCGACGACGTGATTCGCGAGTGCGCCTCGGCCGCAATGCAGTCCCCGTCGGGCAGCAACATGATGACCATGAGCTTCGTCATCGTGAAGGACGAAGCCAAGCGCAAGGCCGTCGGCGAGGTGTACAAGGCGTGTTACGACATGTACAAGTCGATGGACGGCGTGTACATCGGCTCGATCGACAAGGGTGATGCCGCTTCCAACCAGCAGCAGAAGCGCTCGGCCGAATCGGCCGACTTCCTGGGCGAGCACATGGGCGATGCCCCTGCTCTTGTCATTGGTTGCACCCAGGGCGCCCGCCTCGACGGTGCACCGGCGATGATGTCGGCGTCGATGCTCGGCAACATCCTTCCCGGCATGTGGTCGTTCATGCTTGCCGCGCGTGCCCGCGGTCTCGGTACCGCTTGGACCACCGTTCACCTGATGATGGAACAGCAGGTCGCCGACATTCTCGGTATTCCCTTCGACACCGTTCAGCAGGTTTGTCTGTCGCCGCTTGCCTACACCAAGGGCACCGACTTCAAGCCCGCCGCACGACCCGAGGTTGATTCGATCATCCACTGGGACGGTTGGTGATCGATCCCGATCTGCGCCGCCACGCCGTGGCAGCGCGGGGATTCATGCCCCCCGACGAGGGGGATGCACTTCATGACGCAGCTTGTTCGCTGACGGGCGACGTTGCACGTGCGCCCATGGTCGAGGTTGGGTCGTGGTGTGGCCGATCAACCGTGTGGCTCGGTGCTGCGGCGCGTCGGCTCGGAACGGTCGTCTTTGCCGTCGACCACCATCGCGGAAGCGAGGAAAACCAGGCGGGGTGGGAGTGGCACGACGAATCGCTCGTCGACCCTGTCAGTGGCCGTATCGACACACTGCCGTTTTTTCGCGCAACCATTTCCGGTGCCGGCCTTGAAGACGTTGTGATCGCGATCGTGGGTGAATCACCCGTTGTCGCCGCCCGCTGGACGACACCGATCGGATTTCTTTTCATCGACGGTGGCCATGGAGTCGAACCCGCACGAGCCGATTACGTCGGCTGGACGCCGCACGTGATGATCGGCGGCTTGTTGGCCATTCACGACGTGTTTCCCGACCCGGCCGATGGTGGACGGCCGCCCTACGAGGACATCTATCTGCCCGCACTTGCCAGTGGGCGATTCGACGAGGTGTCGGCAACCGGCAGTTTGCGGGTGTTGCGCCGCGTTCGCTGATGTGCGCAGTCGACGTCAGCGGTCGAGAAAGCCGTGACGGAACAAGCGCGAGCCCGGTGACGCGCCGGTGATTGCGTCGGCAGCAAGGATCACCGCTGCGCCGGTGTAGGCGCTGCGCTCGTCGGCCGGAAAAGCAATGCGGTCGGGGTACACGATTCCGGTGAGGTACGAGCCGTCGTCGCAACGGTGGGCGCGTGTCCACGACAGCAGGTCGATGGCCGTGTCGAGATCACCCAATGCCGAATGGGCCAACGAACATTCGGCCGTCTCGGCGGCGGTGATCCACGGCTCGTCACTGACGCAGCGAATACCGAGACCCTGCATCGAGAACGTCTCCCACATCGAGGCGAGCCGGTCCTTGGCCTGTGGGCCCTCCATCGTTCCGGTCATCACCGGGTAGTACCAGTCCATGGCCCAGCGTTCCTTCGGTTCGAACGCGGTGATGTCGGTGCGCACCACGCGGTCGATCGCATCGGCGGCGCGCAGGAGATGGTCGGGATGATCGTCGACGAGAGCGGCGAGCATTGCACCGCAGCGCAGTGAATGGCGGATCGACGATGATCCGGTGAGAAGCGCGTAGTCCCATGGTGTGCCGTCGACTTCGCGCGCCCACAAGACGGTGCCATCGGCACGACGATGCGCCAGAACCCACTCGAGTGCGGCACTGACGACAGGCCACAGATTTTTCACCGTCGAAAGATCACCGGTGCACAGCCAGTGGTGCCACAGGCCTGCCGCAACGTATGCACACACGTTGGTGTCGAGTTTTGCGTCCTCGATCGTGCCGTCGGTGAGGTAGTAGTTGTGCCACGCGCCATCGGCGCGCTGCGTATCGGCCAGCCACTCGTACGCCCGACGCGCTTCGGCGTGAAGACCCAGGGTGTCGAGCGCCATCGCTGTTTCGACGTGGTTCCACGGGTCGCAATGGCCGCCGTCGAACCACGGAATCATTCCGTTGGGCAATTGAAGCCGTGCGATCGAGTCGGCCGTTGCACACAGTTCGTCGTGCGAGACGACTCCGGGAATCGACAGGTCGTGTTTCACTTCGTTGCCCCGACGATGGCGCGGCTGCGTGCGTAGACCACGTAACTCTTTCCGAGAACGGGACTGAGTGCGCGTTCGACGAGTTTCATTCCCCGTGGCTGTTTCATGATGTCCCACTCGAGAAATCGTCGATACGCGGCGACTGCACGGTGTGAGTTGTTCGAGGGGCCGACTGCGCACTTCAACCACCAATAGGGGCTGTGCAATGCGTGTGCATGGTGTTGGTCGATGACGTCGAAGCCGGCGCTGCGCAGCTTTGCCTTGAGCTCGGTTGCGGTGTAAATGCGAACGTGGCCACCGGGCGACTTCGGCGCGTGGTACTCGTCGGAGAGCATCCAGTTGATCTTTTCGGGAAGCCACGTCGGCACCGTTGCGGCAAGCATTCCGCCGGGCTTGAGCACCCTGTGCAGTTCCGACATCACTGTGGTGTCGGACTGGATGTGTTCCAGAACCTCGGAGGTGACGACGCAGTCGAATGTGCCGTCGGCGAATGGCAGGCGCGTGGCATCACCGCGCATGCACGCGATGAAGCGGTCGGCGGTGATTTCTCCCGCCGTGGCCATTGCCGCGAACGTGTTGCGGGTGGTGACGACTTCGTCGTTGGCCCAGTCGAGCGCCACGACGCGTGCACCCATGCGGGCGGCCTCGAATGCGTGGCGACCGAACCCTGCACCGGCGTCGAGGAAGAGATCACCGGGCGCAAGGCCCAACTTGTCGAACCTCACGGTGAGCATCAGCGACGCCGGGCCTTGTTGTGGGGCATGTCGAGCACCTCGCGGTACTGCTCGACGGTGAGTGCTGCGCAGTGCTTCCAGCTCCAGCGTTCAACGACGCGTTGGCGACCGTTGGCACCGATTCGCGCCCGAAGTTCGGCATCGTCGAGGCCGCGGCGCAACGCAGCGACCAAAGAGTCGACATCGCCGGCCTTGCACTGCAGAACGGTCTCGCCGTCGGTGCCGGTGACTTCCGGCAGTGCACCGCCATCGGTGGCGACGAGACAGATGCCGGTGCACATTGCTTCGATGGCCGGAAGGCTGAAGCCTTCGTACAGGCTGGGTACGACGGCAAGTTCCGCTTCTGAATACAGCTCGACGATGCGCTCGTCGGGCACACCCGAAACGAAATCGATCGAGTCACGAAGGCCGAGTGAGTCGATGAGGTCGGCGCTCTTTCCGGGCTTCGGCTTGCCGATGATGGTGAGCCGAAGGTCGCGTTCCGTCCGCAACTTTGCCATTGCCTCGAGCAGATACGAAAGGCCCTTCAATGCAACGTCGGCCGATGCCGTGGTGATGAGGTGTCCGGGCTTTCGCGCGACGCCCGCGACGGGACGGAACAGATCGGGGTCGACGCCGACAGGAACGAGACGCATGCGGTCGAGCGAGACGCCCATGTCGGCGTGAATGTCCTTGATCGAGTTTTCGCTGACAACGACGATGCGTGGCATCTTCGACGCCACCTTGCCCTGCATCTTCACGAACGAGTACCAGCGGCTGATACCGAATCGTTTGTAGGCGCTCTTTGTGTGGCTGAGTTCGAGTGCACGGTCGCGAGTGATGGGATGGTGCAACGTGACGATCGTGGGGATCATCTTTTCGATCTTCAG
>CAZKVD010000057.1:0-11174 GCA_964556145.1 uncultured Bifidobacterium sp.
GGTGCCCGCATCATGGCGACGCTGATCAACGGCCTGCAGCACGAGGACAAGACCTTCGGTCTTGAATCGATGTGCGTCGGCGGCGGCCAGGGAATGGCCATGATCGTCGAGCGTCTCAGCTAGATCAGTGCGTGTCGTCGGGCCATTGATTGGGCGACGAGCGACAGCGACAACATCAGCGCCGAGATGACGCCAAAGGCCCACACGGGTCCGTGCGCGCCGTAAATCCACGGGCTGACGAACGCCGTCGCGGCGGCTCCGACGAGGTTGGCAGCACCCGACAGGCCTTGAGCGGCCGCGGCCCGTCCTTCGGGGGCGACCTGCGACATGCTCGCCTGTGATGCGGGAATGACGGCGGCCTGAACGACCCCTTCGACGATCGACACGAGAATGATGGCCAAGGGAGTCGCGGCCAGTCCGTAACCCGTCACGATGGGTGCGAGGATGAAGATTGCGTACAGGGCGGTTCGGAGCGCACCCCACTTGTCGGCAAGGCGACCCCCGAGGCGTGCCAACAAGATGAACGGGATGCCATAGATCAAGAACGACAAGCCAACGACGAAGTTCGATGCACCACGATCCGTGAGGTACCTGTCCCACAGTGCGTCGTACACGCCGATCGGCAGGTAGAGGCTCATCGTGGTGAGTGCAACGGTTCGCACGCCCGGATGGCCCAACAGCGTCAGGCTGATGCGTCGTGACTCGGTCGACGAGGGAAGCGAGGGGAGTGTCTTGGCCGCAAGCGTCAACGATGCAACCAACGCGACGATTGCGAACGTGAGGAACGTCCAGCGCAGACCCAACGGGTCGAGCATGATGCCGCCGATGAATGGGCCGCCCACGATGCCCGCCGTCTCCACCCCGGCAAGTTTCCCCAACCGTTCGGCTGCACGCCGCTTGTCGAGATTTGCAGCGATGGCGCGCGCAGCAGGCTGTGTGCAGCCGAACGAAACACCAACGATGGCGCGGCCAATGACGAACTGCCAGAGCGTGTCGCCAAGCGCGAACACGAGGGATCCGGCGGCGGCGAAGGCGAGGCCGATGACCATCAGGTTCTTCGGCTTGTGGGAGTCGGCAAGCGGCGCGACGAAAACCTGTGTCAACAAACCGACGAGAAAGCCAATGCCTGCGATGACGCCGAGCCCGATATCGGCGAACCCGTACGTGTCCTGTAGGTCGCCGAGTGCCGCGAAGATGATGCTGTTCGACACTGCGGTTGCACCCGATGCGAACATGAGCACGCTCAACGTTGCGGTGGCGTGATCGGCCTGACTGTGGGCCGACGAACCGGCTTCAGTCACGTCGGCTTGCCTCGCGCAGCACCGCTTCATTGAATGGTGGCCAGTACTCGAGGCCCCACTCGGTGAACTCGCGGTTTGACAGCATCACGCAGGCGACGTCGGCAACCGGATCGACCCACAGGAACGTTCCGGTTCCCCCGAAGTGACCCCAAGTTCCGGCCGAACCCGATGGTGCCGTCCAGTGCGGTGTTTTCGTGCTGCGTATTTCGGGTCCGAGACCCCAGGGGCACGGATCGAATCTGCCGAGTCCGGGAACGACACCCTCGAGCTCGGGGAAGTGGATCGTTGTCATGTCGCGGACGGTCTCTCGAGCGAGAAGCGAGGGCCGCCGCAATTCTGCTGTGAAGCGCGCGCAGTCGTCGATGTTGCTGACGACGTCCTTTGCCGCCGAACCATCGAGCGATGTCGACGACAAGCCGAGCGGCTCACACACCGCTTCGCGCAGGTAGTCGGCAAAGTCGAGTCCCGCACGTTCGCCGACGTGTGTCGCCAGCATCTCGATGCCGGTATTCGAATAGATGCGCTTGCGGGCGGGGGAGGTGATGGCGTTGACGCCGTCGAAGGAATAACCACCGGCGTGCGAAAGGAGATGGCGCACGGTGCAGCCCTGCTGGCCGACGGGTTCGTCGAGGTGCGTTATGCCCTCTTCGACCGCGATCATCGTCGCCCATGCAGCGAAGAGTTTGCTCACCGACGCAATGCGCACCCTGCGTGCGGTGTCACCGTGCAGGTGGACGGCGCCGTGCCGGTCGATTGCTGCAACTGCTGCGAACTCGACGGGCCAGCCGGGGATCTGACCGAAGGCTTCGATTAGTTCAGGTTAGAGCGAATCAGTTCGGCGACGCGGAATGCGAGGTCGATGCTCTGGCGACCGTTGAGTCGAGGATCGCAGACTGTTTGGTAGCGATCGTCGAGATCGGCATCTTCGAGCGCACCCGAGCCGCCGAGGCATTCTGTGACGTCATCACCGGTGAGCTCGACGTGGATGCCGCCGGGCCAGGTGTGTTCGGCGCGATGCGCCCGCACGAAACCGGCAATCTCAGCCACCACGTCGTCGAGGCGTCGCGTTTTGCGGCCGGTGGTCGAAGTGACGGTGTTTCCGTGCATCGGATCGCACGCCCACACCACGGGGTGGCCCGAGTCGTGAACGGCGCGCAGAAGCGGGCGGAGTTTGTCTTCGACGTTGTCGGCGCCCATGCGCGAGATCAAGGTGAGCCGACCGGGAATGCGGGCTGGGTTCAGGCTCTGGCACAGCTCGAGAACGAACTCGGGTGTTGCGGACGGACCAACCTTGCAACCGACGGGGTTGCCGACGCCGCGGAGGAATTCGATGTGTGCTCCGTCGAGCTGACGGGTGCGCTCACCGATCCACAGCATGTGTGCCGAGCAGTCGTACCAGTCGCCGGTCAAGGAGTCGCGTCGTGTGAGTGCCTCTTCGTAGCCGAGAATCAGGGCCTCGTGCGAGGTGTACACATCGACCTGGTGCAAGGCGGCACTGTTCTCGGTGTCGATACCGCACGCGCGCATGAACGCGAGGGCATTTTCGATTTCGGTGGCCAGTGTTTGGTAGCGCTGGCCCTCGGGCGACGTCTCGATGAACTCTTGGGTCCACGCATGGACGCGATTCAGATCGGCAAAGCCACCCTTGGTAAAGGCACGCAAGAGATTGAGGGTGCTCGCCGACTGGTGGTAGGCCTGTACAAGACGGTCGGGGTCGGGACGTCGGGCGGCCTCGGTGGGCGAGGGGTCATTGACGATGTGTCCTCGGAACGAAGGAATCTCGAGGTCGCCGATTTTTTCGAACGGTTGCGAACGGGGCTTGGCGAACTGGCCCGCCATGCGGCCCACCTTCACCACGGGAACGCCGAGCGAATAGGTGAGAACCACGGCCATCTGGAGGATGACGCGGAGTTTCTCGCGGATGTTGTTGGCCGAGAACTCCTCGAAACTTTCCGCACAGTCGCCGGCCTGCAACAAAAAGGCGTTGCCCGCGGCAACCTGACCCAGTGCCGACTGCAAACTGCGGGCCTCTCCGGCAAAAACGAGGGGAGGCAGTGCAGCGATTTGCTTCAGCGCACGGTCAAGATCGCCCGCATCGGGCCAGGCTGGCTGTTGCTCGGCCGTCAGGCCGTGCCAAGAATCGGGTGTCCAGGTGCGTGCCATGGACTACGCAGCGTAGATGCGCTCCGCGTCCTCACGCAGGCCAATTACGGCGCGGCTGACCAGGCGACGTGCGGCCTCAGCCGTGACGCCAAGGGCCTCGCCCACCTCGCGGAAGGACTTGCGCTCGCCGTCGAGCAGACCGAAACGGGCCTCGACCGCGTAACGGGCACGCTCGTCGAGGGTGCCGAGAAGTTCGTTCAGCAGTTCACCGTCGACCAACGCCATGACGGCATCTTCGGGCGTGCCCTGGCCGTTGTCCATGAGATCGCCGAGCGTTGCGTCGCCGTCGTCGCCCACGGTCTTGTCGAGCGACACCGGAGTGGTGAGGCGGTGGAGTTCGGCGTTGCCGGCATCGAGGTTCTCGCCGTCACCCGATGACTGGCGCAGTGCTGCGCGCAGGCTGGCCGAGCGGTCACCGGGGATGCGGATGAGCGATGCCTTCTGGTCGAGTGCACGACCGATGGCCTGACGGATCCAGAAAGTGGCGTACGTCGAGAACTTGAAGCCACGACGCCAGTCGAACTTGTCGACGGCGTGTTCGAGGCCGAGGTTGCCTTCCTGAATGAGGTCGAGCAGATCCATGCCCTGCGGCAACGGGTAGCGACGTGCAATCGACACGACGAGGCGCAGGTTGGCGCGGATGAAGCGATCCTTTGCAGCAGCGGCAGCCTTCATGTCCTTTCGCAGTTGGGTGGAGCGCTCGCCGGCGGCGAGACGTGCCGCAGCTTCGCGGCCCTTTTCGATTGCCTTCGAAAGCGTGCGCTCGTCTTCGGCGGTGAGCAAGGCAACCTTGCCGATGTCGTTGAGGTAGAGACCAATTGCGTCGTTCATGTGTCAGTCCAGATTCTTTGTGGCGGGGTTTTCGATTCGGGGGTCGCTCTGTCGGGGAAGTCTGGTTCGAGAGCGTGCGAGGCCAGATGTTGGGGGGATGGAGGGTTGGGGGATTTCTTCGGTGTCAGGTTGCATTTCGCATCCCGACTTTGTAGGGGGGAAAGGTAAGAGTAATACAAAGGTGCGACGCTGTCACGGGGGTATTACAAAAAAATACAAGCCTTGTGCTGCAAGGGTTTCGTGGTATTTCCGCCATTTTCCACTCCTAGACTTCGACTTCGTGCCCTTGCGAATCGGACTCTTCGGCGGAACTTTCGACCCGCCACACCTCGGGCATCTGGTCACTGCGATCAATGTTCGCCATGCACTGTCGCTCGACCTCGTCGTCTTGATGGTCGCGAACGACCCGTGGCAGAAAACCGGAGCCCGCACCGTGACTCCCGCGGCTGACCGGCTGGCAATGGTGCAGGCGGCAGTTGCCGCTGTGGAAGGGCTCGAGGCGGGCGACACTGAAATCGTGCGCGGCGGTCCGAGCTACACGGCCGACACGCTGAAGTCCCTCGGTGTGAAGTACCCGGGCGCGCGCTTCTTCACCATCGTCGGTGACGATGCTGCCACCAACATCCTCAGTTGGGAACGAGTCGACGAAGTTGCTTCGCTCTCCACATTGGTGGTGGTCGATCGACCCGGATCCCCCGTCGACCTGCCGTCGAAGTTCGAGTGGCGTCGTGTCGAGGTGCCGCGCCTCGAAGTGTCGAGCACCGACCTTCGTTGTCGCGTCACCGATGGTCGACCGTTGGACTATCTCGTTCCGGACGCCGTCGTCGAGATCATCCGCAAGCGGGGCCTCTATGGTCTGCGCGTCGGTGCGCAACTGTGACGGCAATCGAATCACGTCGTCGACGCCGCACCATGTGGGCGCTCGTGTGCGGTCTCGTCGGTGCACTCGCTCTGCCGTCGGGGCTTGTTCTTGCCGGCAACTCACTGCTCAACTCCACCGACGGAGACAGTGTCGACGCATCCAACGTCGTTCGTATTCCGTCAACGCCCGCGGCACTTCTCGCTGCAGTCGACCCCGGAGGCCTGCTTGCGTCATTGCAGATGATCGCGCTCGCTCCCGGTGGAGTCGGTGGCACGGTGGTGTCGATTCCCGTCAATTCAGCTGCACTCGTCGCTGAAGACGAGTCGCCGCGTCGGTTGTACGACTCGTTCCTTGCTGGTGGAATCACTGCTCTCACCTCCGACGTCGAAGCATTGCTCAATGTCACTTTCACCACCAGCGCGGCGGTTACGTCCGGCGACCTGACCATGCTCCTGTCATCGATCGCCAGCGTCACCGTCGAATTCGACCGACCGGTCAAGGGGGTCATCGGCGGAGTTGCAACCGACGTTCTGCCCGCAGGCCGCCAGTCGATCTCGGCCGAACAGGTTGCAAAGGCGCTGTCGGCAACCGAACCCGGTGCGGCCGAAAAAGACCGTCTGCCACTGCTCAAGTCGCTGTGGGTTGGTGTCGGCGCAGGGCAACGGAACCCCCAAACCGCAACGACCACCTCATCGTCCGCAGTCGGTGGAAACGCAACCACCGTTGCGGGCCCGGCCCCGATCGACATGAAGTCGTTCCTCGACAGATTGATGACCGGCCAGGTGCAGGTGTGGCAATTCGCCGCAAGTCCCGTTCCACAGGGTGACGCCAACCCCAACGGACTCGACTGGTATTCCCTCGATCGTGCCGAGATCATTCTCGTCACAGCCAGCGTGGTGCCGTCGTCGGTGTCGTCGTTGCTGCCATCTATCAACGTGCAGATCGACAGTCCATTCAACGATGCGGCGATCACGCGTGAAGCCATCCTGCGGCTGTCGTCGCTCGGAGTGAACATCGTTCTCATCCGCGAGATTTCCGAGGTGCCCGAACAGGTCACCGTCGCGAACATCGCGGACAACGCTCTCGAGTCCGAAGTCGCGACCTACGGGTCGGCACTCGGTTCGTTCGAAATCCACCGCCAGAAGGTCCCCGTCGAGGGCGTCGACATGCGGCTCACCCTTGGTCTCGACTTCGAGACATTTGCCCGCACCAATCCGTCAGACGGGTTGATTGCGGGTACCACCACGACATCGATCGGAGCAGAAGAATGATCGACGTCGACTCACGCGATCTCGCCATTGAAATAGCACGCATTGCAGACGACAAGAAGGCCGATGACGTCCTTGTCATTGCCGTCGGCGACGTGCTGTCGATCACCGAGTACTTCGTCCTCGCAAGCGCGAGCAACCGACGCCTCGTCTCCACCGTTGCCGACGAGGTCACCGCACGCATCCGCGACACCTACGGCCGCTCGCCGCTGCGTACCGAAGGCATGAGCGAGCAGCTCTGGGTTCTCGTCGACTACGGCGACGTGGTTGTCCACGTGTTTGCCGAAGAGACGCGCCGCTACTACGAGATCGAGCGCCTCTACAAGGACGTTCCCAAGGTCGACTGGAAAACCCAGCCGGCCTGATTCGCAGTAGGGAAGAGGCGGACTCGTGCGGTAGAGTCTCGTCACCCATTTCGGGGCTATAGCTCAGTTGGTAGAGCGCTTCCATGGCATGGAAGAGGCCAGGGGTTCGATTCCCCTTAGCTCCACTCTTGGTTCTTTGTCAGCTTCCTGACTGTTGACCGCCGTTGTTCGGCGCAGGATTGTTCGGAGCGGGATTCTGCACCTGACCACCGTTGGGGTTCGGATTCTGAGGCGCCGGCTGGCTGCCCATCTTCTGCCACTTGAAGTGCGTCGCGTTCTTGCCCTTGTCCAGCGCGGAAACCGACCATTGTCCGACGTTTGCTCCGGCTCCGCACCCGGCCGTGTCCGCCGTGATCTCGATGAAGTTTGCAGCATTGGGTGTTGCATCGACGACCGGATCAACAACAACGCTTGCGGACTTGCCCATCATGTTGAGGGTGGAGGGCGTCACTGTGGTGCCGTTGCTGAGCTTGGCCGACTTGATGGTGCACGGTCCCGAGGGACCGCTGAAGGAGTAGGTGAGTCCTCCAACGTCCTGCCACGACGACTCGCCTTCCATCGGGACGCGCTGCGGGCGCCAGAAAGTGAGTGTCACTTCGCCGGCCGGCGACTGCATCTCGGTCGGGATCGTGTAGCTGCCATTGGCTGCGTGAATCGTCGTGCCCTTCCAGGATCGGACGGAGGGAGCCGTTTGGATCACGCCCGAGATGACCTGGGTCGAAGAGTCGACGAGATTCTTCGATGAGTCGCTGAGCGCGAAACGAATTGCGTCGCCGACGCGAAGTCCGTCGGGTCCGGCCATACGTGGTTTGATCTCGTTGACCCACTCGGAGCCGCTGCTGATGGTGCCCTTCGACGGGATGATGTTCGGCAACTTGTCGCCATCGGGATCGCACGAATTGAAGACCCACTCGTCCATCATGCGGTCGTAAGCGCTTGCCGTTCCGGCGTCGTTCTTCGGCCAATTACTCGGTGCTGTCGCATCGTTCGTCGGGTCCTTCGCGATGACTCCAGAGCCACAGAGAGCCGTGTAGGACTTTTCGCCGGTATTCAAGGGAAGTGCATTGTTGGCTGGTTGGCTGCCGTTGTCGTAGTCGGGCGAGATGGTGACGGCCTTTGCCGTCGAGCCACTGCACCAGGCGATGCCGGTGCAATCGATGTTGAAGAAGCCAAAATCACGGTTTGAACGGGTGGGGAAGGACTTCTGAACCGCGGTGGAGCTGTACGCGAAGAAGACTCCCTGGAACGTGTTCACCATGGTCTTCAGCGCGGTGTTGGCCGCCGCGTTGTCCTCTGGCTTGGTGACGCCGAAAGCATTCAGGTTGACGCACTGGCCGCCGCAGACGAGGGCCGTGTACAAACCCGCATCGCCGTTGACGTTCTTGTCGTTGCTGACCGGCGTATCGAAGAACTTGTCGTCGACGAGGTCGAGCTTGCCGTCATTGTCGTCGTCGACGTCGGCGAATGCCATCACTCCGTCTGCGTCGGCATCGTCACCGGGTTCATTTTCCGTCGGGTTTGCAAACTTTCCGAGGCCCGTTGACTTCACGCCGGATGCGCGACCAAGCGACTTTGCCGCGGGCGGTGCGCCGGCCGTGACCGCAACCGTCTTTCCGGACACCGCCACGGGAGGCTTTGCAAGGCTGAGCGAGGCAAATTTGCCGGCCGTATTCACGGAGATCTTGTTGAGAGCGATCGAGCTTTTCGTCGCCTTCTTCATCTTTAGAAAGCCGAATTTCGCGGCCTGCAACGTCTTGGCGGCCTTCTTGCCGGCGGCGTCAGTCGAGTACTTCAGGATGACCGGACCAACGTAGGCGCCACCAGTCGACAGAACAGAGAGGCTCATTCCGTTGGTGTCGCCGGTGGCAATGTTTGCGATCGAAACTTTGCCACCGGATGATGTGCCCAGGTACGACTTGCCGGACTTGGCAGTTGCGAGCAGGCGATAACCAGTCGCAAGCTGCGCTGTGATGGTGACCTTCGATGGCGCCGCAGAGGCTGGCGCAAGCGTGGCGAGGGGAGCGGCGACCGCCAGAGCGCAACAGGCGGCAATGACTCTTGCGAAGCGATGACGTGAATTTGCCATGGGTAACCCCCAAAGATGCGTGCCAAAGGCGCGAATTGAACAAGGTTCACTTTACCCGAACAGGTGTCGGTGTGGAATCAGCCGGGGTCGTGGGTGCGTAATCTGACTCGATGAGCGAGACCACATCCTTGAACGTCGAATTTCTGTTCCACATGCACGCGACCCTGTCCGATCCGGTCGTCATTCCGAACGGTCCCGCGGGCACCCGCGTCATTGTCGGCATCACTGGCGGAACCGTGAAGGGCCCCAAGGTCAACGGAACGGTGGCCCATCTTGGCGCAGACTGGCTGACCCTGCGCGCCGACGGAACTGCACAACTCGACGTTCGTGCGCTGATCACCACCGATGACGGTGCATCGATCCACGCCCATTACCTCGGAATCATGTCCCCGGGCGCCGATGGTGCACCGCGCATTGTCACTGCACCGCTGTTCGAGGCTGGCGACGAGCGCTACACGTGGTTGAACGGCCTGCAGGCCGTTGCGGTCGGCGCACCCGGCGCTGGCAGCGTCGACTACGACGTCTATCGCGTGCTCTGACCCGAGAGTCTCGTCATCGAGGTCAGAGCACGAAGTTGACGAGTCGTCCGGGGACGATGACTTCCTTCTTCGGTGTAGCACCCGCGAGTAGTTCGATGACCTTGGGGTCGGCCATGGCGACGGCCTTGGTCGTCGCTTGATCGGCTCCGACTGCCACGTCGATGCGGTGCTTGACCTTGCCGTTGATCTGCACCGGAATCTCGATTGTGTCGCTGGCGAGCAGCGAGGCGTCGGCAGTGGGGAACTGTTCGTAGGTGATCGTCGACGTGTGGCCGAGGCGGTGCCAGATCTCTTCGGCGATGTGCGGGCACAGCGGTGAGAGCATGATGGCGAGCGGCTCGGCAATCTCGCGGGGGCACGCACCGTGCTCGGCAACGAACGGAGTGAGTGCGTTGTTGAGCTCGATCAACTTGGCGATTGCGGTGTTGAACCGCAGATTGTCCATGTCGGCCCCCACGCCGTCGATGCACTTGTGCAGTGCGCGGCGGATGTCGTCGGACGCAGCTGCGTCGGTGACATGCGTTTCGCCCGAGTCTTCGTCGACGATGTTGCGCCACACACGCTGAAGGAAACGCTGCATGCCGACGACATCGCGGGTGTTCCATGGACGGCTTGCTTCGAGCGGACCCATCGACATTTCGTAGAGCCGGAACGTGTCGGCTCCGTAGTCGGCGTACATGTCGTCGGGCGTGACGATGTTCTTCAGGCTCTTGCCCATTTTTCCGTACTCGCGTGACACTTCTTCGCCCTCGAAGAAGTACTTGCCGTCACGTTCTTCGACCTCGTAGGCCGGCACGGGCTGGCCGCGCATGTCGCGGTAGGCGTATGCCTGGATGTACCCCTGGTTGAAGAGTCTGTGGAAGGGCTCTTCTGACGACACATGACCAAGGTCGTGGAGGACCTTGTGCCAGAAGCGCGAGTAGAGAAGGTGCAGCACCGCGTGTTCAACGCCACCCACGTACAGGTCGACGCCGCCGGTATGTCCGGGACCCTTTGGTCCCATCCAGTAACGCTCGACGTCTTTGTCGACGAACGCGTTGGTATTGGTCGGATCGAGGTAGCGCAGTTCGTACCAGCACGAACCGGCCCACTGGGGCATCACGTTGACTTCGCGGCGGTAGGTCTTTTGCCCGTCGCCGAGATCGAGTTCGACCGATGTCCACTCTTTCGAGCGCGCGAGCGGCGGAATGGGTTCACTGACGGCGTCGTTGGGGTCGAGCCCCTGGGGCTTGAAGTCGGCAAGTTCAGGCAGCAGCACCGGCAGTTGGTTGTCGGGAACCGCGTGCGGGTTGCCGTCCTCGTCGAAAACGATGGGGAATGGTTCGCCCCAGTACCGCTGACGGGCAAACAACCAGTCACGCAACTTGTAGGTGATGGCGGCCGTGCCCGTGCCTTGTGATTCCAGCCATGCGTTCATCGCCGACTTGGCTTCGGCGACAGTGGTGAACGACTCGAGCGAGATTGCTTCGTTCTTTGAGTTCACGTAGGGGCCGTCACCGACGAACGCGTCGGGCCAAGTTGAACAGTCGAGTCCGGTTTCGATGCCGTGGTTGTCGAACCATTCCTGTGGTGGGCGCTGCGTGGCGACGATCGGCAGGTCGTACTTGCGTGCGAACGCGAAGTCACGTTCGTCACCCGATGGCACGGCCATGATGGCGCCCGTGCCGTAACCCATCAGCACGTAGTCGGCCACCCAGACGGGAACCTGGCCGCCGGTGACGGGGTTCGTCGCGAAGGATCCGGTGAAGACGCCGGTCTT
>CAZKVD010000058.1:0-10667 GCA_964556145.1 uncultured Bifidobacterium sp.
GACTCCCACACCAACCTGATCTGGCGCTTGGACAACACCTTCAACGCCGCCGAGGCGTGAGCCTCTTCAGCAAGGCGTGACCTTCTATCTTCCCGGTCGCTGGTAGTTCGGCGCCTCTTTTGTAATCGTCACATCGTGGGGATGACTTTCTGCGCGTCCCGCTGCAGTGACGAGACGGAATCTTGTCGCCTTCCGCAAAGTCTGAAGGTTTGCCGCTCCGACGTAACCCATTCCCGATCGCAGCCCGCCCACCAGCTGGGCGAGCACGTCGCCGAGTGGGCCGGTTGCGGGCACCCGACCCTCGATACCTTCGGGAGCCACTTTGCCCGACCGTGCGCCGGCAGCGGCCTCGCTTCCCTGACCCGAGCCATAACGATCGGCCGAGTAACCCGACATTGCGCCGAGGGATCCCATGCCGCGGTAACTCTTGTAGCGGCGTCCTTCGAACAGCTCGACCTCGCCGGGCGACTCGTCGGTGCCGGCCAGCGCCGAACCAATCATCACGGTGTGCGCCCCTGCGGCGAGCGCCTTCACGACGTCGCCCGAATACGAAATACCACCATCGCCGATCACGGGAACTCCCCTCGCCGCCGCACGACGCGCGGTCTCCCAGATTGCGCTGAGTTGGGGCAGACCTGCGCCCGCGACGACACGTGTGGTGCAGATCGAACCAGCTCCGACCCCGACTTTCACCGCATCCGCACCGGCATCGACGAGAGCGTCAACGCCTTCCTCGGTCACCACATTGCCCGCGATGATGGCGAGGTCGGACCAACCGGAGCGAACGCGACGCACGGCTTCGAGAACACCTTCGGTGTGACCGTGTGCGGTGTCGATGCACACCGCGTCGACTCCCGCTTCGACGAGAGACGCAACACGTTCCTCGAGATCGGGGCCGACACCGATTGCCGCAGCACAGCGCAGGCGGCCGGCAGCATCCTTGCTGGCATTCGGGAAATTCGCGACCTTCAGGATGT
The DNA here is from genome assembly GCA_964556145.1 of uncultured Bifidobacterium sp. Classification (GTDB taxonomy): domain Bacteria; phylum Actinomycetota; class Acidimicrobiia; order Acidimicrobiales; family Ilumatobacteraceae; genus F1-20-MAGs119. Next base: position 978 of record CAZKVD010000058.1, read on the forward strand.
CTTTCACGGTGATGAGACCGCGCAGCACGCCGTCGGCATCGACCAACGGCAATTTCTCGATGCGATGACGACCAAGGATCGTGCGGGCCTCGTCGAGCGTCGTTCCGACCGCAGCAGTGACCAGCGGCGCCTTGGTCATGAACTCATCGACACGGCGCGAGTAGTCAGCTGACGCACAGAAGCGTGTGTCACGGTTGGTCAGGATGCCGACGAGGCGCCGTGATTCGTCGACGATCGGAACACCCGAGATGTGATACGTCGACATCACGGCTTCGGCTTCGGCCAGCGTCGCCGCGGCAGGCAGGGTCACCGGATCGGTGATCCAACCCGACTGCGAACGCTTGACCCTGCGCACCTGTCGGGCCTGATCCACGATCGACATGTTGCGGTGCACAACGCCGATTCCCCCGTGGCGGGCCATCGCAATAGCCATCTCCGATTCCGTGACGCGGTCCATTGCCGCCGAGACCACGGGAATTGCCAAAGTGATGTCACGCGCCAACGTGGTTGTTACGTCGGCGACATCGGGCAACACCGCGCTGAAAGCAGGAACCAGCACCACATCATCAAACGTGTACGCCTGATGGCCGGCAAAGAGATCAGCATTCGACTTTTGAATCTGGTCCGACATGCGCCGACGCTATCGGCCACGACCGTGTTGGATCAAAGTCGCGAGCGTCGAGCCGATCGGGCACGTCGCGCAGACAACTTCGCAAGTCGCGCGACCAGGACTTCCATCACCAATTCGGCGGGCCAGTCGCGGCCACCCCGCAGGTGAACATCGGCATCGGCAAGCAACTGCAATGCATCACGCGCACCGTCGGCACCCAGACGATCGAGCTGTGCCAACGCCTTTTTCGCGGGGAACTCGTGCTTCAGACCGAGAAGTGCCATTGCATCGGCCGGCGACGATACGTCGGCGCCGTCGAGACGGATGATGCGGGCGAAGTGGGTGTGGAGAAACTTGAGAATCTGCAGTGCGTGCATTCCGCCCGCATCGGACAACCGATGCAGCACGGCGAGTGCGCCGGGCGTGTCGCCCGAGTCGATTGCATCGGTCAACTTGAACATCGACACGGTTCCGGCTTCGCCGAGGAACGGCACAACTTCGTCACGGGTGAGCTTCTTCGACGTGCCGTAGGCCGAGATCAGCGTTTCGAGGACGCCCGGAAAGCGACCAATGTCGGCGCCGAGGCGTTCGCCGACCGCCGATATTGCTGCCGGGTCCATACGCAGGCCTGCGGCCTCGAGTTGTTCGCGGAACCACACCTCGCGCTCTTGGGCCTTGTCGCCCACCGAGGTCGACACGGTGGTGCCGCCGGCTTTCTTGATGGCATCGGCGATGCTTTTCGCCACCTTGCCGTTGGCGGTCAGCAACAGATGGGTCGAATCGATCGGGTTCGCCAGGTAGTCAACGAGTGGCTGGAGAACGTCGACGGTTGCGGCATCGATGTGGCGCAACACGACAACGCGGTGATCGGAGAACAAAGCGGCAGTCGACGCGGCATCGACTGCCGCACGCAGCACCGACTCGCGTTCTTCGATGGTTGATCGATCGGCATCGAAGTCATCGAGAACCAACGACCTGTCGGCACCGCCGAGCGCTTCGTGAATGCGGGTGCCCAGTTCTTCGACGAGAATCGACTCGTCGTCACCGGTGATCAGCATGACGGGCACGCCCAAGTGTCGCACACGGGTGAATCCCCGCTCAGACCGGCAACTTTGCCACCACAGCGGCCACCCACCACACGTAGCGGACTCCGAGCAGCAGCGGAGCGCCAAGCACCCTGGCGACCGGCCCGCCGAAGAGCCCCGCACCGATGCACAACGGAAGACCACACAACATGACCAATCCCGCAACCGGGACCGCAAGGAGGTTTGCGACGAGGCCCCACGGCGACGGCCAACCGAACACCAGCGCCAGTACCGGTGTCGTGGCAATTTGCGCGGCTGCCGATGCCGCGAGCGGAGCTGCCACGATGCGCGGGCAACGTCGACGTTCGAGAAACGCGCCGATGCGCGTTGACAACGTGACGAGACCCGCCGTGGCGAAGAACGACAGCCAGAAGCCGACCGACCAGGCAAGAAACGGATCGGCGACCAACAACACCGCCGACGATGCGCCCAACGTGACACCGCCACCGATTCGTCCACCGAATGCAAACACCACCGCCGCCAGACCCGCCATCGCCGCCGCACGTAGCACCGACGGTTCGGCCCGTGTCATCAATGTGAAGGCGGCAACGACACCGAGGGTGGCGATCAATCTGCCACGTGGGCGGAGCCGAGTCACGAGGGGCGCAAACACCGCGAGCACGAATGCAATGTTCTGACCCGACACGGCGGTGAGATGGGACAGGCCCGCCGCGCGGAACTGGGCACGCATCTCACGTGGCTGGGCTCGATCATCGCCGATCACCAAACCAACAAGCAACGAAGCCTCCGTTGCCGGCAGGAACGATGCACCTCGGGCTATCAATCGACGCACACGGTTCGTGGCGCGCGTGAGCGCAGAACCCTGCGTCCAGTCACCACCCAACGTGATGTCGTCGAGACGACCGGCGATGTGCCGCACCAACTTGTAACGGGAAACGTTCTCGCCCCATGCGAGCCGGTTCGCGGCTATGCGCACCGACTCGCCCTGCATGTGATCACGCACGCGCCATGCATCGGCTCCGTAGAACACCGCCTCGTAGCGCCAACCTTCGATACGAAACACCACACCAACGCCCGCGCCACGAAGTTCCGGGTCACCCACCACGGTCGCCACGCCCGAGTACTCCCCCGTCGGAACCTGACGGATTTTGTGCCATTCGGCATCCGCACGCAGAAAGAAGACACAACACCACACGACCAACAACGCCGCCAACCAACGGGTGCGTCGGTACCCGCGGCCGGTGGTCACGGTGTCGTACGATCGAAGCATGTCGTCCCGGCCCGATGCGCGCAGTTCAGCCACGCCGTCGGGCGACGACAAACCGCGTCGACGGCGGATCGTGCCGGGTGGCATCGTCGACCTGAAACGACGCCTCGCCAGGCAGGGTGGCTTTGCGGGCATCGGTGTCGGGCTTGCACTCGCGGCGTTCGGTGGACTGGTTCTCGTTGCCACCGACGGCGCCGTCCTCGGCGCATTCGGTTACGTCGTCGTGTCGTTCGGAATTCCACTGCTGGCACTCGTCGGCGTGCCCGCAGTGTCGGGGTCGGCTCGCTGGGGCATCGCCATCGCCGGATCCGTGGCCTTGTGGTGGACCATCGGGCAGTTCTCGGCGGCCCGTGTGCGCAAGCGAGTCATTGCGGGCTGGCGCGAATGGGCGCTCGAGTTCGTCGTGTACGCCGGTGGTGTATGGCTGGGCGTGGTGCTCGGCCTTGTTGTCGCGGCACGCTCCCTCGGAGCAATCTGACGAGCCGGCAACCGTCACGACACCGTGACGAGCGGTCTCATTGCTGCGAACTTTCCGTCACCGATGCCCTTCACGTCGAGCAACCCCTCGGGTGACGAAAACGGACCGTTTGCCTGACGATGGGCGACGATCGCCTTGGCAGTCGAGGGTCCCACGCCGGGCAACGACTCCAGCGTCGCCGCGTCCGCGGTGTTGATGTTGACCCGTCCACCGGCCGAACCGATCGGTGGCGACACGACCGCAGTGGTGACGACTGCCATGGCCTGGGGCACCGTTGAATGCGTCGGGTTCGTGCGTCGGGGGCGTGTCGTTGGCACCGTGCGTGGCGTCGATTGCCGACCCCGCGACGGAACGTACACCTGGTCGGCATCGGCGAGCGGCAGAGCCATGTTCAGTGCCGACAAATCGGCATCCGAGGTCGGCCCACCCGCGGCGGAGACCGCGTCCACGACACGACTCGCCCACGGAACCGTGTAGACACCCGGCACAACGACCGCGCCGACGACGTGCACGGTGATGTCGACGGGATCGTTCGACGAGAACAACGTCGTCATCGAAAACGTCGCTGCGACCTGCGCATCAGAGTGCGAGGAGGCAGTAGCCCCCGCAAACGGCAGCGAGTTCTCGAGCGGAGGCGACGGAGCCCGCAACAGCCACCAGGCGCCGATGCACACCACAACCACCGAGCCCGCCGTGGCGAGTGCGCGCGCCGGGCCGTACCAGTCGAGAGCCGCATGAATCCGCGAGCGCAGGCGCGCAACAAGATTGGCGTCGGGTTTCATGCCCACGTGTGTGCGCGGCGCTGCCGATCACGGCAACGGCAATACGGTCAGAAAAGACGTGCGGTGAGTTGCTTGCGGTACTTCGGGGTACGTGGGTCGTCGGGACCCATCGTCTCGAGGATGTCGAGAAACTTCTGTCGTGCAGCCTCATCGGCCTTGACCTGATCGAGGAGAGTCGTCAATTGCGCGTCGAAGTCGTCGACGGGATCCTGCGCCAATCGTGCAGCTGCCGCAACACGGCGCACATCGTCGGTTTCGGGAACACGGGCAAGAATCTGCAACGCCTCGGCGGCGCGATCGGTTTTCACGAACAGTTGCGCCATTGCGACGACCGCATCGTGGTTGCCGGGTTCGATCGACAGAGCGACTTTGAGGCTCTCTTCGTCGCCGGCGTCGATGAGCTTGCGAACCGTCTCGCTCTCTTCGCTCGGCAACAGGCGCGACACGAACTCGGCGACTTCCTGCTCCGGCTTGGCACCCATGAACCCGTCGACGACCTGGCCATTGACCAGCGCGTAGACGGCGGGGATCGACTGAACCCGGAAGGCAGCGGCGACCTGCTGGTTCGCGTCGACGTCGACCTTGGCCAGCACGACCTTGCCGTTGGTGGCCGCAATGACTTTTTCGAGAATCGGACCGAGCGTCTTGCACGGGCCGCACCATTCGGCCCACAGATCGACAACGACCGGGGTGGTGAGCGACCGCTCGACAACCTCGGCCTGAAACGTGGCGTCGGTGACGTCGATGACCATTCCCGAGAGGTTACCGCTGCCCGAAACGCTCCCGGGAGTGATTCGTGGCTAGTTTGCTTGACGCATGAGCACCGATCTCCCCACAGGGCTCTCCCCCGCGGTCATCCCGTGGCTCGAAGCCAATATCGCCGGCGCCAAGGCCCCCTTCACCTTCAGCCTCATAGCGGGCGGACACTCGAACCTCACCTTCGGTGTCGCCGATGCCAATGGCCGCAAGTACGTGCTGCGTCGGCCACCCCTCGGTCATGTTCTTGCCAGCGCACACGACATGGGGCGTGAGCACCGCATCATTTCGGCACTCAGCCGATCGAACGTGCCCGTCGCACCCGCGCTCGGGTTTTGCGACGACACAACGATCAATGATGCGCCGTTCTACGTGATGGCGTTCGTCGATGGCCACGTCATCCGAGACACCGACGCCGCCTCGCGCTTGCTTTCTGTTGCCGGCCGTCGCCGCGCAAGCGAGTCGATCGTCGACACGATGGCCGCCATTCATGCGGTCGATCTGCAGGCCGTTGGTCTCGACACCCTGGGCAAGCACGAGGGCTACATCGCCCGACAACTGAAGCGCTGGTACGGGCAATGGAATGCGCAAAAGACCCGCGAGCTTCCGGGCGTCGACCGCGTGCACGACGAGCTGATGAAGCGGATCCCCGACCAAGGTCCTGCAACGATCGTGCACGGTGACTACCGCCTCGACAACTGCATGGTCGACAACGACGGCAACGTCGTTGCGGTTCTCGACTGGGAGATCTGCACCCTCGGCGATCCCCTTGCCGACCTCGGCCTGTTGATGGTCTATTGGACGGGCCCGAACGACGAGGAAAGCGCGTGGGCCGGAGCGCAGACGTCGATCGAGGGGTTCATGAACCGCCGCGATCTGGCCGATCGTTACGCAAAGGTGTCGGGACGCGACATCTCGAACATCGACTTCTACTACGCCTTTGCGTTCTGGAAACTTGCCTGCATTCTCGAGGGCGTCTACGCGCGCTATCTCGGCGGCGCGCTCGGCGAGCGGAGCGCCGAAGAGCTGGAACCATTCAACCAACAGGTCGTAGCCGCGGCCGGCAAGGCCGAGGCGATTCTCGAAAGACTGCCGTGACGAATCCACTTCGTTTCGTCGGTGAGCCGCTTGTGCTCGATCAGCCGGTGCTGATCACGATGCTGTCGGGTTGGATCGATGCGTCGGGCGCGGCCAACAACGCCGTCGAGGCGCTGAAAAAGGCAACCAACGCTCGCCTCGTCGCAACGTTCAACGCCGACACCTTCATCGATTACCGCGCACGCCGACCAATCATGGAACTCCGCGAAGGCCTGAACAGCCGCATGCGGTGGGCGGTACCCGAGATCCACGCAGGAACCGATGCGAACGGCCGCGACATCGTCATTCTCTGCGGACCCGAACCCGACACGTCGTGGGAATTGTTCGTCGAAACGGTCTGCAACTTTGCCGTGACGCACGGCGTGCAGCGCGCCTTCGCCATCGGTGCGTACCCGTTTGCGACGCCCCACACCCGCCCCCCGCAGTTGTCGTGCCACTCACCCTCGGCCGACGTTCTCGCCGAGGTACCGTTCCTGAAGAACTCGGCCGACGTGCCCGCGGGCGTTTCGGCGGTTCTCGAACACGGCCTCACCGAGCGGGGCATTCCCGCCCTCAGTCTGTGGGCGCAGGTTCCCCACTACGTCACCGCATTGTCGTACCCCGCTGCCGCTGCAGCCCTGGTTTCGGCGGTGCAGATGGTCGCTGACCTCGTCGTCGATGTCAGCGAACTCGTTGCCGAGGCGCTGATCCAGCGCGAACGCATCGACCAGCTGGTGTCGGCCAATCCCGATCACTTGGAGATGGTGCGACAACTCGAGCGCATGTTCGACCAGGCGATCACCGACGATGCCGTGAAGACCGAACAGGCCGATGCCGGCAGCCAGACTCCCGCAAACGGTGATGCGATTGCAGCCGAGGTCGAGCGCTTCCTTCGCGAACAGATGGGCCGCGACAACAAGTAGTTTTGGTTCCGACACAGGGGGAACCATGACAAACCGCGCACACATCGAGAATCTCTGGAGCCTGGCCGGCAAGCACGCAGTCGTCACCGGGGTCAGCACGGGCAGTATCGGCGAGGGAATTGCACGAACACTCGCTGCAGCCGGTGCGCACGTCGTTGTATCCGACATCCGCGACAACGGACTGTCGGCAATTGCCGACGACATCGGTGGCACGGCGGTAGTTGCCGACCTGACAATCGAAGATGATGCGAATCGCCTCATCGCCACCGGTGCGGCCATCGACGTGTTGGTGAACAACGCCGGCAGCTACTTCGACGTCGGGCCGATTCTGAAGCAATCGCCCGACAGCTGGCGTCGCGCGATGGACAACAACATCACCACGTGTTACAACGCCAGTCGCGCAGCAGCCCGCCGCATGGTCGACGCCGGCAAGGGTGGGTCGATCGTCAACATTTCGTCGGTCGACGGGCTGCTTCCCTGCATGGGCACGGGCTACGACACGGCCAAGGCTGCCGTCATCCAGTTCACGCGGTCTCTCGCAGTCGACCTTGCACCGCACTACATCCGCGTCAACAACATTGCCCCGGGCGCGGTCATGGTCGAGACCCTGCGCAAGATGCACGCCGGAGAACTGCCGCCACTGTGGCCATCGGACACCGAGCCCACCGGCCTCATGAACCCGATCACCAAGATCCGATCGGCACACATCCCCCTTGGGCGTCGCGGCACTCCCGACGACATCGGGAATGCGGCATTGTTCCTGGCCACCGAGGCGTCGTCGTACGTCACGGGCGTGACGCTTCCGGTCGACGGCGGTTGGTTGCTCATCTAGATCGCAGCCCCTCTAGAGTTTGCCCATTCCAAGTATTTCTCGAACGAAACAAGGACGGGGTCATGAAGGTTGACGGAGGCGTAGCGCTCGATCTGGTGAAGTCGGCTGAGTCGGCAAAGGAGGCGGAGGCTGCCGGTTACAGCGGCGCCTGGACCGCCGAGACGAACCACGATCCGTTCTTCCCGCTGCTCCTTGCTGCCGAGCACACCCAGCGCATCGAGCTCGGCACGTCGATTGCCGTGGCATTTGCCCGCAACCCGATGACGCTCGCCAACATCGGCTGGGACCTCCAGTCGTATTCGAAGGGTCGATTCATCCTCGGCCTCGGCAGCCAGATCAAGCCGCACATCACCAAGCGCTTCAGCATGGAGTGGAGCCATCCTGCTGCGCGCATGCGCGAAATGATCATGGCCATCCGTGCCATCTGGGACACGTGGGAAAACGGCACACCTCTCAACTTCCGCGGCGACTTCTACACCCACACCCTGATGACTCCGTTCTTCACCCCCGACCGCGCCGACCTGGCCGGATTCGGAACCCCGAAGATTTTCCTCGCGGGTGTCGGCGAACTGATGACCGAAGTCGCCGGCGAAGTGTGCGACGGATTCATCTGCCACGGCTTCACCACCGAGAAGTACCTGCGCGAAGTCACGCTCCTCGCCCTCGAACGCGGACGCGCCAAGGCGGGCAAGACGATGGAAGGTTTCGAAGTTGTCGGACCCTCGTTCATCGTCACCGGCAACACCGAGCCCGAAATGCAACAGGCTGCGGCCGGGACGCGCCAGCAGATTGCGTTCTACGGATCGACCCCTGCCTACCGCGGCGTTCTCGACATCCACGGATGGGGTGGGTTGCAGGAAGAACTCAATTCGCTGTCGAAGCAGGGCCAGTGGGTCGAGATGGGCAACCTCATCAACGACGAGATCCTGAACACCTTCGCCGTCGTGGGTTCACCCGAACAGGTGGCACCGGAGCTGAAGCGCCGCTACGACGACGTCATCCAGCGCATCAGTTTCTACGCGCCGTACAAGAGCGACCCCGAGCGCTGGCGCCGGGTGTTCTCCGCCCTGCCGAGCTGGGTCGACCGCGGGTTGGGCCGCGCTCGACGGACGCGTATCTCAGTCGAACTTGGGTGCCGAGCGCAACGAACGCTTGAGTTCGGCCATGCCCGACGTGGTTGCAATGGTTTCGATTGCGTCCCACAGTTTCAACGCCTCGTCGCCCCGCGGAATCTGCGAGATGACGGGTCCGAAGAAACTGCCTTCGTTGGCTGCGCCGGGACGGAACGTGAGAATCGGCGTGCCGACACCCTTGCCTGTACGCGCAAATGCGAGATTCGTCTCTTCGCGCAGGATCGCATCGAAGTCTTCGTTGTCGGCGCCGTTTGCCCAGTCGGTATCGAGACCTGCACGCGAGAGCACGTCGACGAGGAAGAAGGTCGTGTTGTCGAGGAAGCCGTCGCGCTGGCCGTTGTTGTGCAACGCGGTGCCGACGGCGGTGTACAAGGCGCCGACCGCCTCGTTGCCGGCCTTTTCGCGCGCATATGCCGCTGCACGAAGGACGCGACTGCCTGCAGCGTGGGCGGTACGCCACGGTTCGCTGTCGGCGCCGTAGCCGATTTCTTCGTTGATCATCCGCAGCGAAATGAACCGCCAAGTGACGTCGTAATTGCGCTGTGTGCGCACCTCTTCGACCCAACGGGACGTGATCCACGCCCACGGGCACACCGGGTCGAAAAAGAACTCGAGGTCACTCACGAATGATCTGCCTTTCCTCGAAGGTTTCGATGAGGTCGCCCGGCTTCAGGTCCTGGAAGTCGGAGAGACCGATACCGCACTCGAAGCCTTCACGAACCTCGCGCGCATCGTCCTTGAAACGACGCAGCGAGCTGATCGATCCCTTCCAGATGATGACGCCGT
>CAZKVD010000059.1:0-10346 GCA_964556145.1 uncultured Bifidobacterium sp.
TGGACCGCCGTCACCGCCGACGGAAAACGAACCGCCCAGTTCGAGCACACCGTTCTCGTCACCGAGACCGGAGTCGAAGTGCTCACGGCCAACGGCGCCGTTTCGCCGTCGGCCCCCTGGAAGCGGTAGACATTCGTCCGGGGACCACAATGCTCGATCTCGACCGTTACATACCCTTCACGCGCGATGAGTGGGCAGACCTGCGCGCCGCCACACCTCTCACGATCCGCGAGAAGGACCTCGAGGCCCTGCGGGGAATCAACGAGCGCATCGACCTCGACGAGGTCACGGCCGTCTACCTTCCTCTCACCCGTCTGCTGAATCTGTACGTCAGCGCAACGCAGAACCTTCACAAAGTGTCGGCGACCTTCCTTGGCACCATGGCCCCGAAGGTTCCCTACGTCATCGGTGTTGCCGGCAGCGTGGCCGTGGGCAAGAGCACCTTTGCCCGTATTCTCCAGGCCCTTCTCGCACGGTGGCCCGAACACCCAAAGGTCGACCTCGTCACCACCGACGGCTTTCTGTTTCCCAACGCCGTCCTCGACGAGCGCGGCATCATGAACCGCAAGGGGTTCCCCGAAAGCTACGACACGAAGTCGTTGCTGCAGTTCCTGCGCGGATTGAAGTCCGGTCGCCCGGAGGTGTCTGCACCGGTGTACAGCCACGTGGTGTACGACATCGTCGATGGCCAAGAAGTTGTTGTGCGCCAGCCCGACATTCTGATTCTCGAGGGTTTGAACGTGCTCCAGGTCGGTGTCGACTCGAATGAATTCGTCTCCGATTATTTCGACTTCTCGATTTACATCGATGCAGAGGAAGACGTCATCCGCGACTGGTACATCGATCGATTCCACGCCCTGCGCCGCACCGTGTTCCAGGATCCCCAGAGCTTCTTCAAGCACTTTGCCGAACTCAGCGACGAAGAAGCCACTGAGGTTGCGCGTGGAATCTGGGCGGAAATCAACGGGCGAAATCTCAGCGACAACATCGCTCCAACGAAGTCGCGCGCATCGCTTGTCATCAACAAGGGCGCCAATCACCGCGTGACCGATGTACAGCTGCGCAAGCTGTAGTCAGCGGTGAATTGCGTTGAGGTAGTTGTAGACGGTGATGCGCGACACTGCCATCGCGTCGGCCACGTCTTCGACGGCGCGACGCAGAATGAATGCCCCGCGGTCATCGAGCAGGCGAATGGCCCGCTGCTTTTCGTTGCGTGACATTTCCTTCAGGCTCGCGCCGAGTTCCTTTTCGACGCTCTCGATCAATCGGTCGAGCGCACCATGAAGTGCCGGCATGCGTACTGCAGCGACGACTTCCCCTTCCCACAAAAGGGGGATGTCACTGGCACCCATCTCGGCGGCGTGAACGATCGTGGCGCCAACCGCATCGGCGATCGGGGAGACCGCGCGGACAAGGGGATGTTCCTGGGCCGTCATTGGTCGTCGGGCCCCGTGTGGATGCTGACGTGCGTTGCCCCGTTTGCGTAGGCAGCCTCGAGGAGAGCCGAGACGGTACGGCCGACCTCGGCCTTCGTTGTTCGCAGGGTCGTACCGAACGGACCGAATTCAACGGTGGCACCGAGCTTCTCCAAAGCGGCGACGGCAGCAGTGACATGGGGGCCCGGGGCACCCTCGACGAATGGCTCGATCGTGAATTCGACCGTGATTGTCGTATCGCCAGGCATGAGCCAAGGGTACCGACTGTGGGTCAGGTGCCGAAAAGGCGCTCGCCGAGCAATGCCACACTGTCGGGCAAAAATCGGTCCCGTGCAAGCCTGTCGCGAAGTTCGTCGCGGTTGACCCACAGAAATTCGGCCACTTCACCATCCTGGGGCCTGACATCACCATCGTGGGAAACCACGTAGCACCGTGCAATCAGACTGACGGCGTCATCGTCGTAGGACCCGGCCGAGACTTCCTGCGGTTCGGCCGTGAATCCCGCCTCTTCGAACAGTTCGCGACGAGCCGCGTCGTCGTAGGTCTCTCCTGCAGCAACGACACCTCCGATTGCAACATCCCACCAGCCGGGCCAGATGTCCTTGGCCTCACTGCGCCGGTGGATGAGTACTTTCCCGTCCGAGTTCGTCACAAGAATGAAGACCGCACGGTGCCGCAACCTGTTGCGTCGCATCTCGGGACGAGACACGGTTCGTAGCACGACGTCGTCTTCATTCACGACGTCGACCAGTTCGGCTGGCTCTTCCAGAGTCACGACAAAATTGTGCCACGATGTTTCCATGTCGGTAGATGCCCTGATCGAACAACATGGACCCAGCGGTGAATTGAGGGATCAAGCCCGCGGGCTGCAGAACTCGGCCGTTGCACTTCGCCGATCACTGCATCAACATCCCGAAGTCGGCAACAATCTGCCTGCGACACGCGAGCAGGTGCTCACTGCACTCGATGACCTGCCGCTCGACATCACACTGCACAAGACGACGAGCGGCATCGCTGCTCTCTTGACCGGCGACAAGCCCGGCCCCACGGTGCTGTTGCGTGGCGACATGGACGCTCTTCCGATGCCTGAAGACACCGGCCTCGACTTCTCGTCGAAGAACGACAACATCATGCATGCCTGTGGGCACGACACCCACACCAGCATGTTGGTTCAAGCCGCCCGCTTGTTGTCCGAACGAAAGGGCGAAATCACGGGCCGCGTGCTGTTCATGTTCCAACCAGGCGAAGAGGGCCACCACGGCGCGAAATACATGCTTGACGAAGGCCTTCTCGACCTGCCGAAGAATTCGGACGGCAGTGATTCGCCCCTGACGGGAGCGTTCGCCCTGCACATCACGTCGATGCTGCCCGTCGGCATGGTGGGGATCAGAGGCGGGGCAATCATGGCATCGAGTGATCGCCTCGAGATCGTTGTGAAGGGCGCCGGTGGCCATGCATCAGCTCCTCATCACACGAGCGATCCGATTCCTGTTGCGTGTGAAATCGTTCAGGCTCTGCAGACGATGGTCACGCGTCGGATCGATGCGTTCGACCCCGCGATCGTGACGGTTGCAAGAATCAACGCAGGAACAACGAACAACGTCATCCCCGAGATTGTGAGCATCGAGGGCACAATCCGGGCCATCAGCGCCAAGACACGGACGAAAGTCCACGAATTGATCTCGCAGGTTGCGATGGGCATTGCATCGGCGCACGGAATGTCCGCCGAGGTTCAAATTCCGCTCGGCTACCCCGTCACGGTGAACGACCCGACGTTTGCGGGTTTTTCCACGGACGTTGCAACCTCGATCCTCGGTGACAAGAAGGTTGCTCAACTGCCAACTCCGGTCATGGCGGCCGAAGACTTCAGTTACGTGCTCGAACGCCTACCCGGTTCAATCATGTTTCTTGGTGGAACGCCTGCCGGTCAAAATCCTGCGACGGCAGCGCCGAACCACTCGAATCGCGTGATGTTCGACGAGGATGCGATGGAAGTTGGCGTATCGCTGTATGCCGCAATGGCGCTTCGCCACCTCGGCGTCAGACTGTCGTAGCCGCTACTTCATCACCAGGGCGTTCGGTGGCGACGCCACACCCGACGGCAGGTTCAACGGTGCCGAGGTGAACAGCCCCGTGTAGCGGCCGTCGGCCGCACAGTCATCAGCAAGATGATCGAGCACGAACATTTCACCGAGTGGCAGACCCAGCATCGGCAGGAACAGGGTGTGGGTGAAGATCTCGTGCATCCGACGCTTGTCGGCGCGTACCGCGTTGTATTCATCGGGTGACCGAAGAATTCCGGGCGGCCACACTTCGACGGCCGGATTGTCGGCGGCGATGGCCGCGATGTGCATGTCCCACAACACTTCCGCGGTTGCTTCGTCGGAACGCAGACCGGGAGTGCGCAATTCGCTCACAACGGCAAGCCGCTGGCGAACCTCGAGCGATTGTTGTTCGTACCAGCCGATCCAACCCGTACGCACAAGGAGAATGTCTCCCTCTTCGAGTTGCGTGCCCTGGTCAGCCAGACAAGCGAGTAGCTCCTCGGCCTCGATTGGGTCGGGTTGGTCGTGTTGGATCGGTCGCCCGACCTTCTCCCGCCAGCGGGCAACGTCACACAACACTGCGCGCCCCACGATGCCGCGTTGCGCCCAGTGATGGACACCGTGTTCGTCGTCTTCGACACCACCGAAGTGGCCGGTACCCGGTTCGTCGGCCTGCGCTGCGAAATTGCGAATGTGCCGGAAACCATCCCACTGACTCGACGACTGGGTGTTCCAGTCGTGCAGGACGTCGTCGTGACTCGTTGCCCGATCATCGCCGGTCACTTCGTGGCCGAAGGGACTGCGGCCGAAAAGCGGTGGGTCGGGCTTGCGCATGTCCCAGTTCATGGGGAACACGCTCCCCTTTGTCACCAATCGGGCAGCCGACGCAATGCGTTCCGGTGTGAGGAGGTTCAGGCAGCCGAAAAATCTGGCGTCGCCATCGGACCAGACGTCCCATGCCGCGGGGAGGCCGCCCCGACGGGGCAAGTCGCGGTACCCGGGCAGATTGCTCTTCGTCATGACCGAGACCGTACCCGCCCTGTACGGTGGCGATTTCATGGGGACCAACGGTGCAGGTGAACGTCCGATCAGTGGCCTGCGCGTGCTTGATTTCAGCCGTGTCCTGACCGGTCCGCACGCAACAAGAATGTTGTGCGACCTCGGGGCCGATGTCATCAAGCTCGAGCCACCGGATGGCGACCTCACCCGTTTCACCAATCCCCGCGTCAATTCATTGTCGTCGTATTTCATCCAGCAGAACGTCGGGAAGAAGAACATCTGTCTCGACCTGTCGAAACCCGAGGCGATCAAGCTCGTACATCGGCTCGTCGAACACGTCGACGTCATCGTCGAGAACTTCCGACCGGGTGTCATGGCAAAACTGCAACTCGACTACGACACGCTGAGCAAGATCAACCCACGGATCATCTACGCATCGATCACCGGATATGGCAACACGGGTCCGTGGGTTCACCGCCGGGCGTACGCACCGGTCGTCGGTGCAGAAACGGGAATCACCAAGTACCAAGGCGATGCGCGCGGTGGCGAGTATGCGAACGATCCCTATTCGCATGCCGACGTCTACACCGCAATGGAAACCTGCACGGCAATCCTCGCGGCCGTGATTCAACGGGGTCGCACCGGTCGCGGGCAATGGATCGACATTGCGATGGCGCAGACGATGCTCTACGTGAACGAGCACGCGCACGACGACTTTTGGTCGAAGCCCGTACCACCGGAGCAGATCAGGTCGTTCCAGCCTGCGAACTACCCGGTTCTCACCGCTGCGAACGGCGACAAGGTCGTCGTCAGCGGGCATCCCGCAGAACGCGGCACGTTCGACAATTTCATGAACGGAGCAGGCAGGGGCGACCTCATCGCCGATCCCCGGTTCACCGACGTTCCGGGTCGTCTTGAACACCTGGCCGAGATTCAACAGGTGCTCCGCGACTGGGCCGCAACGATGCCCGATGCAACTTCCATCGAAGATGCACTCGCCCGCCATCAGTTGGCGTCGGGCAAGATTCGCTCGCCACGCGAGGTTGCCGACACCGATTGGGGCCGCGAACGCAACGTCACCGTCGAGGTCAGCGACCGCGGCGGCGGAACCGTCCGCATTCCCAACGCGCCCTGGCGCTTCTCCGATGCCGATACGACGACGACGGGTGAACCGCGGTACCCGGGCGAAGACAACGAAACCGTTCTGGGTGATCTCCTTGGTTTGTCGGCAAGCGACCTCGCGTCACTGACCGACACTGGAATACTCTTGACCCGAAAGCCCCGTCCGCGCTGAGCGACACGGGGAACCACACGACACAATTTTCGGGGGGAAGACATGGCCGGACTGGCCCGACCAGCAACACCGCGACAAGTCACCGCATCGTGGCTGACACAAGCCCTGCAGTCGACGGGAGTCATCGAATCTCACATCGAAGTCGGTTCGGTGCGACACGAACCGCTCGGTGGCGGTACGGGAGTCTTCGGAACGTTGGCTCGCCTTGTCGTCGACTACACCGAGCCGAATTCGGGCCCGACTTCGATGGTTCTCAAGATTCCAACCGCAGCACCCGAGAACAAGGCCGTCGGCTTGGCGCTCGGTCTGTACGAGCGTGAGGGACAGTTTCTGAAGCTGATGGCCGATCGGACGCCGGTCAACAGTGTCGGCTGTTACTACAACGACATGGATGTCGAGGCCGGCGAATTCGTCCTTCTCCTCGAAGAAATCCGCGATCTCCAAGTCGGCCAGCAGACCGCCGGTGCCAGTGTTGCGCAACTGGAAATTGCATTGCGTGAACTTGCCAAGTTTCACGCTGCATGGTGGAAGCACCCCGATCTTGCGACTATGGACTGGCTGCCGCGCAATGATTCACCGGCGAATCTCGTGGTCGTTCCCGACATCATGCGCAACGCAATGGTCGTCGTCGAACGCGACTGGACCGACGCGATCGGCCGCGACGCCGTCGAGCTCGGAAAACGACTCGCTGCACAATTCGACACCATCATCAAGCGAACCGGCGAAGTTGCTCACACGATGTGTCACGGCGATGCACGCCTCGAGAACATGTTCTTCAATGCCGATGCATCGCGCATGAAGTTCATCGACTTTCAGCTGGTTATTCATGCATCGCCCGCACAGGACGTTGCATACCTGATGGGCTCGTCGTGCGACAACGACGTCTGGGACCAACACGGCACGCGAATGTTGAAGATGTACCACGACGCTCTGGTGGCCGCAGGGGTGTCGGACTACACGTGGGATCAATTCTGGTACGAGTTCAAGTTGAACTCACTGTGGGCGGTTGCCGCACCCGCGTCGATGGTCGGCACCTTCGATGTCGGCGATGAGAACGGCAAACTGCTCGCCGGCAAGTGGATGGAGCGCGGCTGGTACATCCCGATGGCAACCAACGCTGCCGACATTCTCTAACGACCGGAGTGGCCGAACCCGCCGCCTCGATCAAGACCGTCGAGTGAGTCGACAACCTGCCACGTGACTTCCTCGACACGCTGGATCACCAACTGCGCAATACGGTCGCCGCGTGTGACCTCATAGTCGGTTGTCGGATCGGTGTTGATCATCACAACCTTCAGTTCGCCGCGGTAGCCGGCGTCAATGAGGCCCGGCGCATTAACCACCGTGACACCGTGCTTCAGGGACAGCCCACTGCGGGGAAGAACGAACCCTGCGTACCCCTCGGGAATCGCAATCGCTATGCCGGTCGGCACGAGTATGCGACCGCCGCCCCGTACGAGAAACGCATCTTCCCGTGCATACAGGTCGACACCGGCATCACCACGATGTGCAACGGCCGGCAGCGGGAGATCGGGATCGAGTTGTTGAATCGCGATCTTGGGCACGGAAGAAATCTAGAACACCCGCTTCGCCAATCGATACCGAACGCCCATCAAGTAGTTTGGCAACCGTGATGGTGTGGATGGACCTCGAAATGACCGGTCTCGACCCGACCGTCGACCGCATCGTCGAAATCGCCACCATCATCACCGACGATGAACTGAACATCGTCGCCGAGGGTCCTGACATCGTCATCCACCAGCCCGATGACGTTCTTGCGAAGATGTTGCCGATCGTTGTCGACATGCACACCAAGTCCGGCTTGCTCGACGAGATCAAGGCCTCGACAACTTCCCTCGACGAGGCCGGTCGCGCAACGCTGCAGTTCATCAAGGCGCACATCGGCGCCCCCAAGTCGGTACCGCTGTGTGGAAACAGCATCGGCACCGACCGTCGCTTTCTCGCCGCGTATCTGCCTGACATCGAGAACTACCTCCACTACCGCTCGATCGACGTCTCGAGTGTCAAAGAGCTGGTCAAGCGCTGGTACCCGACCGTCGACGCAGGTCGCCCCGCCAAGACCGGCAATCACCGGGCGCTCGACGACATCCGCGACAGCATTCGTGAACTCGCCTATTACCGCGCAAATGCGTTCAAGTAGGTTCGCCACGTGACCTCGAGCCCCGATTCACCTCGTCCCGTGCGCCAAGAGGCGTTGAAGGCCACCGACGAGATCACCGAGGTCGCGACCGGCGTCCTGCGGACTCAATTGCCCATCGATCTTCCTGGTCTCGGGCACGTCAACATGTACGTGCTCGAAGACGAACGGGGTGTCACCGTGGTCGACCCCGGCATGCCCGGTCGCGAGTCCTATGTCGTACTGAAGGCCCGCCTGAAGGCCATTGGTGTTCCACTCAAGCGTGTGCATTCGGTACTGGTTACTCACAGCCACCCCGATCACTACGGAGGTGCGGGTCGACTACGCAAAGATGTCGGAGCCGAAATCATCGCCCACCGCCGTTTCCGCCTGTGGTGGGACCCGTACGAGCCACCCGACATCGACGTCGAAGACGCTCCTCTCTTGACGCCCCAAGTTCGGCCCAACGGCGAAACACCGTGGGGTGGACGCGGTTACGACATTCCGTGGTCACGTCGGGCGCGACTCCGGATGCACGCCAAGTTCCCGCGCGTCTTTGGCGTACCACATCCGACCCGACGACTCGACGAAGGTGACCGGGTGCGTCTCGCCGGACGTGAGTGGCTCGCAATCCACACACCCGGCCACACCGAAGATCATCTCTGTCTGCTTGATCCCGACTCCGGTCTTCTCATCAGCGGCGACCACGTGCTGCCGACAATCACACCGCACATCTCGGGCATGACACATGCCGCCGACCCTCTACGTGAGTTCTTCACGTCACTCGACAAGATCGGCAGCCTCGGCGGGCAGATGAAACTCGCCCTTCCCGCGCATGGCACACCGTTCACGAACGTCGTCGAACGTGTCGAAGACATCAAGACTCACCACATCGAGCGTCTCGACAAATTGCGCCAAATTGGTGCCGACTTTGATCGTCCGGCAACCGTGATGGATATCGCGCAGCACTTGTTCTCGGCGCGCGCCCAGGGGCCGATGGCCGACAGCGAAACTTTTGCGCACCTCGAGCATCTTCGCTTCACGGGTGAATTCGACAGGCGCGAGCGCAACGGCCTGCTCGAATACGTCCGCGTCAACTGATTCGCGAAGCCGCAATCTGCGTCGCGGCCGCAGTGGTTCCTGCCGACTCGTGCCAAATCATTGTGAAGTCGGGGTGCTCACGGACGACGGTCGCCACTTCGTGCTCGGCATGAATCGGATTGAGATGCTCGATCACCGCATCCAAAGGAGCACGAAGGTCGCGATGTGAAGCAAGCCATTCTTCGACCGCTTCCCAGTAAGCAGCGTTGTTCATGTGACCGAGTGCGTCCATGTCGGAAAAGCGCAACGGCCACGGATGACGGCGATCGTCGGGTGTCGGACGCTCGCGCAACACCACTCGAGCACCAACCTTGCGCCCACCGGCCGAGGGTCCGGCCACCTCGATGAAATCCCTTGCGAGCTTCGAGGGCGCCATCGTCGACAAGTCAACGTGCACCCAAACAGCAACGGCTTCGATTCGACCGCCACGCTCACCCTCGATCAGCGTCTCGCGCTCGGCCCAATGCGACCCGAGGCCACTGCACCATGTGTGAAGGGTGAGCTGTTCCTGGAACACCGGAAACTGATGAACCCGCACTGCGGTGCGCCGCACCACCCAGCCGTCGCGGTCGGCGTAGGCCGCCTCGCGGGCGTCGTCGTGGGCGATGTCCTGGAGGTACCGCACGGCGGCGTCCAGACGCAGACGGCCTCGCGGCGTGACATCCCCCAGCCGAACCCTCCGAGCGGCCCGAAAAACCCGTCCGGTGGCCGGAAATGGCGGAAATTCAAGCCCCACGGGGCCCGGTTCAGGAGTTGGCTGGGGCACATCAGAACCCTAATTCCCGGGGTCGGCGTTAAATCGGTTGACGTCGAGGGCAGAACGTGGTTTCCTACATCTCGCATGTTGTTCGCACACCGCGCCCAGGCCTCGGCCCGCCACGCAGCCGCCATGGCTGCCTATTGGCATGCCACGCAGCCGGTGTTCGCAGCCACGTTTACGAATAAGCGACCCAGCCAGCGCCCCGACAGGAGCCCGACGTAGAAGAAAAAACGTCGGAAGTCGAGGCCGCTGGGTTGAAAAACCCGGCGGCTTTTTTGTTTTTCCGACGTGCCTCTCGACAAGGACATCACCATGCTTGCACCCAACACGCTCATCCCCTTTGAACAACCGATCTTGCTTTCGGCCAAGCGCTGCGCAGATGGCAACGGCACCCTCACGTACCTCTTCTTTTCCGAGGAATACGTCGACATCAGCCGCGCCAAGGCGATCTGTGCGAAGTGCACCTCCCGCGATGGCTGTCTGAACGAAGCACTCCAGCGCGAAGAGCCATGGGGTGTGTGGGGCGGAGAGCTCCTCGAGAACGGCCGCGTGGTCGCCAACAAGCGACCACGCG
>CAZKVD010000060.1:0-10261 GCA_964556145.1 uncultured Bifidobacterium sp.
GCAACACCGTGCTCATCATGACGTCGAACCTCGGCACGCAGGACCTGCGCAAGGCAAATGTCGGCTTCACCAAGGCCGACGAGGCAGTCTCCTACGAGCGCATGAAGGAAAAGGTCAACGATGCGCTGAAGGCGCATTTCCGACCCGAGTTCCTCAACCGCATCGACGAAGTCATCGTGTTCCATGAACTCGCCAAGGCAGAAGTCATGCAGATGGTCGATCTCATGACCAAGCGCCTCGCAACCCAACTGGAAAGCCAAGGCCTCGGCATCGAGCTCACGCAAGGTGCAAAGGAACTGCTCGCCGAGCGCGGTTACGATCCGCAACTCGGTGCCCGTCCTCTGCGCCGCGCGATTCAGCGCTTCATCGAAGATCCACTGTCCGAGAAGATCCTCTACAAGGAATTCACGGCAGGCACCATCATCGTCGTCGACACCGAAGACGACCCCGAGAAGCCCGGTTCGCAGCAGTTCTGCTTCCGTGCGGTCGAGGGCTTCCAGCCACCATCCGCCGTCGAGCTCGCCGGCGCGGGTGAGAGCAACCCGGCCACACCCGAGTGACCAAACTGCGCACGCGACTCACCGCGGCCATCGCGGGTCTTGCTTGTGTAGCTCTGTTGTCATCGTGTCGTGTCGACTCGACCGTCTCGATCACGGTTGACCGTGACGGCTCGGGCACTCTCGACGTACTGGTCGTCGCCGACAACGACATCGTCGAGCAGGTGCCGAAGCTTGCAAGTGACCTGAACTTCGGCGACCTGGTCAACAACGGCTGGAAACTCACCGGGCCCGAAAAAACCGAAGACGGTGGCTTGCGGGTTCTCCTCTCACACCCATTCGAAAATGAAACCCAGGCAAGCGCCCTGCTGACGCAGCTGAACGGCAACCGCGGGCCCTTCCGCGACGTGCGGTTGACGCGCGAGGGTAAGTCACGAGATTCGGTGTGGAAACTCACGGGTCGACTCGAAGTGACGGGTGGCCTCCAGGCCTTTGCCGACGATCAACTCCTTCAGATCGTTGGTGCCACGCCCTACGAACAAACTGTCGAAGAGGCCGGCCTCGATCTCGGCAAGGCAATCAGCCTGCAGGTCAATGCAAAGTTGCCCGGCAAGATCGAGTCCACAACGGGCGTCGAACAAGACGGAGTCTTGACATGGCGCGTGGCAACAGACGGCACACCCGTCGACCTCGCCACCACCACCAACGAAGTCGATGTCGCAGGCACCATCGGCGGCATTCTCTCCTTCGTCGCGCGTGCCCTCCTCGTCCTGTGGCTCGGCTTCATCGGCTGGATCGGCTTCATGGTGTGGCGCAAGCAGTCGCGCCGGCCGCGCTACGTCGAAGTCGACGAATAGCCCCGCACACCCGTCGCCTATCGTTGTCGCGATGGCAAAACTCCGACTCGTCTACCGCTGCACCGAATGCACCGGCTCGTTCCCCAAGTGGTCGGGTAAGTGCGTGTCGTGCGGCGCGTGGAATTCGCTCGTCGAAGACGTCGAGGGTCCCGAGCCGCAACTCGCCTCTCTCGCGGTCGGCATGTCGTTGGTCGCCCCCGGCGAGCCAAAACCAATCACTGAAATCGACGGTACGGTCGGCCAACCACAACCCACCGCGATTCCCGAACTCGATCGTGTTCTTGGTGGGGGTCTTGTCCCCGGATCAGTGACGCTGCTCGGCGGCGAACCCGGCATCGGCAAGAGCACACTTCTCATGCAGCTCCTCGCCGCATGGCCGAAAAAGACGCTGTACGTCACCGCCGAGGAAAGTGCCCAACAAGTTCGCCTGCGTGCCGAACGCCTCGGCGCTCTCAACGACAACGTGTGGCTGCTTGCCGAGATGAGTCTTCCCAACATCTTCAATGCAATCCAACAGGTCTCCCCTGACCTCGTCGTCATCGACAGCATCCAAACAATCGCCGACCCCGAACTCTCCTCTCCCCCGGGTTCGGTCGTTCAGGTCCGTGGCTGTGCGCACAGGCTCGTGCAAGAAGCCAAGCACCGCAATCTTCCGGTCATCATGGTCGGCCACGTCACCAAAGAGGGCGGCCTCGCCGGCCCGCGCGTTCTCGAACACGTAGTCGACACCGTGCTGTCGTTCGAAGGCGAACGCCACCACGCGCTTCGTCTGTTGCGTGCAGCCAAACACCGCTTCGGACCCACGTCAGAACTCGGTCTGTTCGAGATGACCGAAACCGGAATGGTCGGTGTTCCCGACGCCAGCCAGTTGTTTCTTGCCGACCGTCGTACCGGCGTCCCCGGTTCCGTCGTGGTTCCCACCCTCGAAGGCCAACGCCCATTGCTGGTCGAACTGCAGGCACTCACCAACCCCGTCTCGGGTGGAGCACCGCCACGGCGCTCAGCGCAGGGGGTCGACTCCGGCCGCCTCGCGCTGCTTCTTGCCGTTCTCGAACGGCGCGCCCGCGTGTCACTTGCAGGTCACGAGGTGTATGCATCGGTCGTCGGAGGTGTGAAGCTCTCCGAACCCGGAGCAGACCTCGGTATGTGTCTTGCGCTCGTGTCGGCCGTCGTCAACAAGCCACTTCCCGCCGATCTCGTCGTTGTCGGCGAGGTTGGCCTTGCCGGCGAGGTACGTCAGGTTGGTCAGGTCGGCCGCCGCCTCGCCGAGGCTGCACGTCTCGGCTTCACTCGGGCAATCGTTCCTGCCTCCGCTTCCACAAAGGTTCAGGGCATCCGCATCGACACCGCCGCCACCATCAACGAAGCGCTCTCTCTCGCCGGCCTCACCGGCGCCTTCGCCGACTGACGCACTAGGCGTCGTCGCGAATCGCCTCGAAATCTTCCCTCGAGAGATAGTGGCACCACGGTAACTCAGTTCTTCGTAACGTGAGCCGAGACATCCCCGAGACGCTCACCGTTTCAACGTGGCGACCGAATGCCTGATGAACTATGAGGGTCTCCAAGAGCGGCTCAAAGTCTGAATCGCGCGAGGCAACGACAACGGCATCCGAGTCGCGATCAATTGCGTTGACAATCGCATCAATCGCCAGGGCGACATCAATGCCCTTTTCCATAACGACACCCGTATTTTGGATGTAGCGCAACGGGCGCCCAACAAAAACCGTGTTTTCTTCGCTTAGCCAACGGTGAATTCGCCGCATGTCGTCTCGTGCGCGGCGGCGATCACGATTGGGGTCTGCCATCGTCCGATACACACGCACCTCTCGGAGTGCACTTCTACGAAGGCGGCGAGCAACTATTCGATCCGCCAATTTTTTGGGATTGAAATGTCCAGTATCGAGATTGAACGCAGACCTAAGCGACAGCCTGATGTTTTCGTAATCAACGTAAACCGTGACCAGTTCGGCGGCGACCACCTCGGTAACCAAACTCGATAACGACAAAACCCGCTGTCCAGATGCATCTGGATCAGCGGGCGGTCGACCTTCATAGTAATCGACGCTCATTGGGTCGACAACTCTCGTGCGAGTTTCTCGAGTTCGGGAGACGGTGTTGCGCCTGCCCATGAATCGGCCTCGATCGCTCGTGCGTAACTTTCCCACTCGTACTTGATCGCTGATCTGTTGCCGCTACGTGCATGCCCCTTCATCCTCAGGGACACAAGCTCTTCATGTCCGGGGAGAACTCGTAGTCCTCGCTCGGTCGCCATGAATAGAAGGCTGCTGTCGTCGCACTCGATCGCGTACTCAGCAAGACACACCGCTGCTTTGACCACACGTATGACGTGGGAGGTCGTGATGCCTTCACCGTCGGCCCAGCTGTAGTTGGAGCCCGAAAAAGGAAGATTCCGAACGCTACCGAGTGCTTCTATGAGATCAGCTCGATACTTCTCGGCATCCGCATTGAAGTTCTGAAGCGCTATCTCCAACAATTGCGAGTCGGTGACGACGCTCTTATGCAACGGAAGGTCGTCGGAAAACGTTCGCGGGATCCACTCCTCATCAATCAGGGGATCAACCGTTTGGAGGGCGCGACGTGCTTCGGAAACAACATTGGAGAAGGTCGAATCCTTCACGTCACCATCCCACAGAGCGGTGCGGGCAGCCGAGCGAGTGGAGTTCTCACGGTGTTCAGCCATCCATACGACGAGCTCAAGTGCCTTGCCCTTGTCGAACACTGCAGTTGACCCATCTGCCGATTCGACCGTGGGCGGGCCGAGCACCCGCACCACCATGCGCCAATCGAGACGGGGCAAGGGAACGGGAGGTTCCACAACCTGCTGATCATCCACGACCACACGGCGGCCACCGAATCTGACCCCACGGAGCCGCACGAGATGACGCCGGACGTGCAGTGCCGCGAAGCCCGCGTTGATGGCAAGCGAACCGGCTAGCAGGGGGTCAATCCCGCCGCGAGATGACTCCCCATCTGGTTCGACAAGAGACGGTACCGCGTGATCCGTTGCCGAAACCGTCCGTGGCAGCGCTCCGATAGCAACGACCGAAACTGCCGCTGTGTGAAGCCAACGGGGCAGGACTCTTCGTCGGGGTGAACTTCCTCGCTTGACAACCCACAGTTCGATACACACTCCGACAACCAACCAGACAGTTGTTACGCCGAATGTGACAGCAAGTGCTGGAACGATGTTGAACGTTTCGAATTCTCGCATCCGCTACTCCATGACTGGTTGCGCGCAGCGACGGGTCGTGATTTGGCGTGCGTTGACGCCAATGAGTGCAAGCAGAGTCATGTCGACCGACTCCCGTACCGTCACGCACACGTCAACACGAGTTGTTTCAACATGTCCCGAACTGCCGAGTTCTCCTAGGTACTCCTTGGCCAATGATGCTGCCTTCGGGCGGTCAATGGCAGGAATCCCGAGCCGCAAGTTCGTCAATGCTTGGGCTCCAAACCGCGCTGCATTCTCTGCCTGGTCAGACACCCGGACTTTGGCCGAGATCAGTCGGCCCCCATCGACCGCCAACCCGGCACACGCAACAAAGGACATGAGTAGTCCGACCACCAAGGCCGAAACTGAGCCTCGCTCGTCGTTCTCCATCACAGATCACTTCGCTCTATAGACATCGATGACTTCGATTGATTCTGCGGTGACCCGACGCGCTGAAAGGCCGAGCAATTGCAGGCCGGAATGTTCAACCCCGCACGAAACACTGACTTTCACCGCATCGAATCGTCCGATTTTCGCTCGTCCAACGTGGATTGATTGGTCCACACAGGCCTGCCCGGTCGACCCGAGATCTCGCTCGGCTGCGGCCAAGCCAACTGCCTCTCGTTTCGCCGCAGACGCCTGGGATGCTGCACGCGCTCCGTGGTCAGCAGCATGTTGCACTTGCCGCAGCGCTTCGCCCGATCTTCCCGACAGCACCACAAACAGAGCAAGAACCATGAGTACGGGTGTTATCAATACGAGCTCAACCGTTGCGCTGCCGCTCAAATCGGTCCGTCGACGAATCACCGGTCTCCTTCTTTCATGAATGCCTCAACTCGTTCGTAAGCGGAACGGGATACTGATGATGGAAAGAACGGGACAAGCCGAGGAAGCCGAAGCGTCACCTTTGCGATCATCTCGCCACCCGAGAGACGCACCGACCACGTGCCCTCGGCATTCGAATCCAGGTTGGTGAGCGCGCGCTCAATGGCACGCTCACCAACCGACGATGATGAGCCGTACCGTGCGGCCACGGCAGCGCCCTCATTGGCAGCCGCCGTGGCGACATTTGCTCCATGAAGAAAAATCGTTGCCTGTACCGCCAACCAGAGAATGAGGAGCACGATCGGGACGACGATCACGGCCTGTGCGGTGGCTTCTCCCGCGTCGGTACGACTCATCGTGATCATCCGAGGTCGAGCGAATTTGCTTTGCTCGAGACCTTCGATGTGATCGTGGCGCCGACCGCAATTGCTAGTGCGATCAGTGCAGCCGCCATCACGACCGTCGTCGCGCTGACCTCCCCACGGTCCGTGTCCTTTTCGTGCGATGCAGTGAAGCGGATCCAGTAGTACTGAACATGTTGCTTGAGGTTCATGTCTTCCTTTCATTGATTGATGTTTATTTCGTTTGCGGGCAGGATCACATCTGCCCGACAACGAGGTTGAGAGCCGGATAGCCAAGAAGGGCAATGAAGCCAACAAAGAGAAGAACCGTCGGTACGCCCATTCGCTCGGTTGCGGCTTGAGCATCGGCTTCGATCTCAGAAATCTGACGCGTTCTCAACGCATCGGCCTGGGCCGCAAGCGACGTACGAACTTTCGCTCCTTGTTCACCTGCTAGTTGCATGCTTCCCGCAAGACGCTCGAGGTCGATAATTCCCAAATCCCGCCCGAGATCTCCGAAAACGCGCCAGGAAGGAATTCGGCCCGCCCGTGCACTTTCAAGGGCTCCGCGAATCAAGTGGAAGCTCCAACTGCTCCCTGTCGAGGCCGCAGCATTCAATGCTGTCTCGCTGCCGGCGCCACCCGCCAAGAGGACACTTGCCAAGTCGAGGTAGCTCGACAATGCGTACGAGAAAGTGCGCCGGGCGGTTTCGGCCTGTTTCGATACCCGCTCGAAAATCACTGCCGTCGGGCCAACTACGCCGCAGGCCAACACAAGAAGGGCCACAGGTAGCGGTACATCAACCCCAGCGATGTTCAACATCAACATGGCGAACGTTGCTGCGATTGCGCCAACAACGGGAGCCGCGAGTAGCCGCGCAACGAAGACTTCATCCGTGATGCCGACGATTCGTCGATCTTCCCGGCGTTTCGTGACGAGCTTGGCTCGCACGATGCCACTAGCTGAACGTGATGAGTGTGTCGCGGTGTGGCGAAGAATCAGAAATGCACCAAGACCGCACACCCCACCCGACACCGCAAGATGGATCATGGCTCGACCGCCAGAAATCGTTCGGGCACGCGCACCGTCGATCCCGTCTGCAAGAGGAGGAGAGCGAGTGCAAAGACTCCGACAATCGCGACAAGCACGAACTGCCCGGATCCCGATTCGTACGGTGCGAGATATTCCTTGTTCAACAACAGAAGTGCCCCGACAAAGCCAACGACTGTGATTGAAATGATGCGGACGGCCGCACGGGTTCTCGAGCGACCGACCCAAATTCGCTGATGCATCCGTGCCTCCTCCCGGGAACATCTCGCCAGGTGTCCCAAGAGTGCGCCGACATCACGCGCCTCGTGTGCGGTGGCCGCGATCAGAGCCGCAGCGACAAAGTCGGCGCTTGAGTGGTTCACTTCATCCGCAAACTCGCGAAGACTCTGCTCCATGGGCGAGTAGGGCAACTTGGCAACAAGGCGTTGAACCGGGCCGGCAATCTTCGCCGGTGCGTGTGGCGCAGTGGCCACAAGCGTCTGCTGAAGACCATGAGCGGCTGCAAGCGTGTCCCTCAGTTGCTCGGTCCACAGGGCCACCGCCTCAGCCACTTCCTCGTTTTGTCTTGCCCCACCGGTTCGGGACGCCGCGCGCGCGACGACAAGAGTGCTCAACCCTGCCGCGATGGCCACGAGCACCCAGCCACTGAGAAGAAAAATGACAAGACCAATTGCCGCTGCGGCGCCGCACGACCTGTACACACCGGCATCTTGCTTTGTGCGCTCGACGCCGATCAACCGTTGGCCCTTGACAGCGAGACGCACGACAACAAGTCCGAGACCAACGAGGGCTCCCGCAAGAACGAACGCAACCGTCATTGGTCGTACCAATCACGGGTGGTGTATCCACAGTCTTCGAGGAGCCGTGCCGTCTTGTCCTGAAGCGGATACGCCCTCTCGCAGGATCCACCCGGTGCGGATGCAAAGATCTCGTTGGAGATCATCTGCAGACCATCCGTGTCGACAACCTCTCGAATCGAACGTATTCGACGCATCCCTGCGGAGTTGTCGATGTAGACGACGAAATGAACCGCGCTTGCGACGAGAAGGTTCACAGTGTCAACCGGAAGCCCGGTGGATGCCATCGAAACGTACGCCACGAGTTTCGGAAAGACCGAACGCGTGCTGTCTGCGTGCATCGTGCACATCGAGCCATTGTTTCCCTGACTCATCGCCATGAGCATCGGGAAGGCCTCTGCACCACGAACCTCACCGACGATGACTCTGTCGGGGTCCATTCGGAGCGCCATTTTGGTGAGGTCGGCCATGGTGATCGCACCACGGCCCTCGATGTTTGCTGCGCGGGACTGCAGAGCATCGTGATCCGGGTGACGATCGGCAAAGCGTTCGATCCCGAGTTCGTAGGCATCTTCGATCGTGACTATCCGCTCGTTGGCCGGTACCTCGTTGAGAAGAGCTCGCAAGAGTGTCGTTTTCCCCGAACCCGTGCCTCCCGCAATGACGATGTTTCGCTTGGCGCGAACCGCAGCAGCGAGAAAATTGCGGATCTCACGGTTGAACATCCCTCGTTCTTCGAGTTCCACCATCGACGACAAATCGAACCGATGACGGCGAATGATGAGGCTCGGATGCTGCGAAATCGACATCGTGGCGAACAAGCGCGAGCCATCGGGAAGCTGAAGGTTCAGTTCAGGGTTGGCCGCGTCGAAACGCTGCTCGAGACGGACCAACCTCGTCGCAGCTCTACGGATCAACTCGATCAGCTCATCATCGGAGTCCACGATCGGCTCGACACAGGTCCGCGTTCCGTTTCTCCACTTCACCCAAACGGGTGAGTTCCCTCGCACATGGATGTCGGAAATCTCGGGGTCCTCGAGAAGACGCTGCAATCTGCCAAGGCCGAGAATCCCGGCGACCACCGCATCGGCGATCCGATCAAAGTCTTCCTCGCCGAGTTCGAATGCCACGGCGCCCTCATCGGGCCCGCGCAGTCGCTCTTCGGCAACAACCACACGGGCGAGTTCCATCTCCTCGGTGGGCGATGGCTCGGCGAGGCCGCGTTGACGACGCTCCAGACGCTCATTCGCCAATTCGGCTCGAATGGTCTGAGTGAGGAGATCGGCAAGTTGTGTCTCCGCCTGGGTGCGGCTTGGCAGCAATGTGACGTAGTTGGTCGCTGTACTCATTGTTTCGCCTCGGAGCCTTCGGCAACGAGGGCAATCTTTGATCGACCCGACATCGCGGACTTCGCAAGGAATTCCCGTGGCACGACGAGGCTCACCACAAAGTCGGTGCTTTCCTCTGATGGTGCGACCACATCCCACACAACCGCGGGTACATCGAACTCGGTGACGGCCGTGTCGACGGACAACGAAGGGTCGGGGACGAGAACGACGCGAACTCGATCACCGACGCCGACCGAGGGTGGAACGTCGCCGACTTCGACTCGCAGCGACACGACTTCCTCTCCATCACCGAGGGGCGCCATCGACTGAATCATCGTCGGAAGAATCGGAGTGCCCTCAGGAACGTCGACCGTCGACACCCGACCAAGAAGAGATGAGGCGTCTTGTGTCGACATCATCGAGTGCGCAAAGCGGCTTTCGACCTCGAGTGCAACAAGATCCTCGGCTGAGAATGGACGCCCTCGGTCCACATCTCGAGCTGCTGCAACCACCTGAATGGTTTCGGTTCGCTTACCTGCCAGGGCCGAGGCGGCCAAGGCCCCGCCCACGACGAGAAGCAGACCTAATGCCAGTTCAGGCACCCGAATCTTCGTGCGTTTGGTGCCCGACTCCTTTGTCGGAGTGGACGAGGGTCCCCGGCGACGGATTCGACCCTCACGCTTGTCATCTTGCGAATCCCCCAACAGGTCGCGGGACATCGCGGTGCGGCGCTCATAGAGGGTGTCCCGTGACCCATCGGGGGAAGTTGTCACGAACCGTTCTGACACGGCTGTTTCCTTCCCCTGGATGTGTCGTTGTGTTTCACACCCCCTATGTGTGGTTCGGGAAGTAGACCACGGCAATGGCTCATTTTCAATGCACCCCGGCAAAGTCGCAGTGCGCCTTTCCCCAATAGCCTTTCGGGGTATGAGCGTCACGACCCCGCCCGAGGTGTTGCCGGCAGCCGGTGACCCGTGTTGGTGCGGCAGCGGGCGCAAGTACAAGCGCTGCCACAAGCCCCTCGAGGGGCGGGTCGTACCCGGCATCGTCAGCCCGATGCGTTCCGTGCCCGAAGGAATCGTCAAGCCGTCGTATGCAGACTCGGGCAACGTGGCCCGCTGGGACGAGCCGAAGATCAAGTCACCCGAGGTGATCGAGCGCATGCGCTACGCGTGCGACATGGCCGCCGACATCCTTCGCATGGCTGGCGAGATCGTGAAGCCAGGAATGACGACCGACGACATCGACGTCTTCGTCCATGACGAAACTGTCCGCCGTGGCGCGTACCCGAGTCCGCTGAATTACCACGGCTATCCAAAGAGCGTCTGCACGA
>CAZKVD010000061.1:0-10228 GCA_964556145.1 uncultured Bifidobacterium sp.
GACGATGACCGAGAGCCTCGCCAAGCTCGGCAAGCGCGCCTAGGCGCGGCCTTCGCTTTCGATGGAACTGCGCCGCGCGCTCGAGACGCGACGCATGACCCGCGACTTCAGCGAAGAAGCCGTTCCGGACGAACTCATTTACGACCTTGTTGGGCTTTCTCTGCGCTCACCGAGCGCGGGAAAGACGCAAGGGTGGTCGCTCCTCGTCCTCACGGGATCGTCGCGTGACGAGTTCTGGGATCTCTCCCTTCCCGTCGACCGGCGTCCGACATTTGCCTGGCCGGGACTCCTGCGTGCACCGGTGATCACCTTGTCGTTTGCCGATCCGGGTGCGTACGTCGCGCGTTATGCCGAACCCGACAAGTCGCACACCGGCCTCGGCGAGGGCGTCGATCGATGGGGGGCGCCGTACTGGACCATCGATGGGTCGATGGCGACCATGTCCTTGCTGCTCGCGGCGCACGACGCGGGCCTCGGCGCGTTGTTCTTTGCGGTTTTCAATTCGACCGACGAGATCCGACGCCACTTCGGCGTTCCCGAAGAACTTCAGTTGCTCGGTGCCGTGGCGTTGGGTTGGCCAAACGAGGCGTCAGGCCAACGGCGTGGCGCCAGTTCCGCGCGTCCACGACGCACGGCGGCCGACGCGATCCACCTCAATCACTGGTGAGTCGCGAGTTGCGCCGCAAGCGTGGCGGCGTCGGTTGCCGGGGTCATGCACACCTGGCCTCGGCACAGATAGGCGCTGCCGGGGGTGCGTCCCTCCCACAGGGAATTGCTGTCGGTCTCGCCCCAGGCAAGAACCACGTTCGGTCGCCAGGCACCGCGTACAACCGCGTTGAACTCTCCGAGGGGGCCGGGAACCACGAGCTCGGCATTCCCGACCAAACGTGTGTGGAGCGCGGCAAGCGCATTGCCGGCTGCGCTCGATGCGCGTCGCATGACCGGGTCGAGCAACTGCAGGATGCGATCGGCGTGGTTGGCGAACCGCATCTCGCCCGTCAACGCGGCGAGGCGCAGCAGAGCCATCGCTGCAAGTGAGTTGGCGGACGGCGTTGCGTTGTCGAGGAGGTCTTTCTGGCGCACCACCAGGCGCTCGGCGTCGTCGGCCGTCGTAAAGAGTCCGCCGAGTTCCGGATCCCAGTGATGGTCGAGCAACTGATCGGCAACTTCCACGGCGAGGTTGGTCCAGCGTCGTTCGCCCGAGGCCTCGCCGAGGCGGGTAAACCCATCGATGATCGCGGCAAGGTCGGCCGCAAGCGCGGCATGGCGGGCGCGGGGTTGGCCATCCTCGTGCCAGCTGCGATGCCACCGACCATCGGCCCGACGAAGCTCGCGCACAAGGAACTCACCGTTGCGAATTGCAGCCGCGAGCCACTCGGCGTTGTCGAACAGCAGCGCGCTCTCCGCAAGTGACGACAACATGAGACCGTTCCACTCGGTGAGGATCTTGTTGTCGAGGAGTGGTCGCGGCCGGCCGAGGCGGTGTTGGAAAAGTGCGGCGAGCGCGTCGTCCAACTCGGTCGGCGGCAGATAGTCGTGGCGCGCGAAATGTCGCGTGAAGATGTTGCGACCCTCGAAGTTTCCGCTCTCGGTGACACCGAACCACTGCGTCACGAGATCGGCCTGGCGCGAGGGGAGAACTTCGCGAATCTCGCGTGGAGTCCAGGTGTAGAACCAACCCTCGTGGTGGTGGCCGTCGAGGTCTGCCGAGTCGGCGTCTTCGGCCGAGTAGAAACCACCGTCCGGGTGGGTGAGGTCGCGGAGAACGTAGTCCACGATTCCGCGCGCGATGCGCGCAAAGCGCTCTTCGCCCGTCGAGACGGCAGCGTGCACGTAAACGCGCAGCAACAGCGCCTGGTCGTAGAGCATCTTTTCGAAGTGCGGTACCAACCATTGACGATCGACGGAGTACCGGGCAAACCCGCCTCCCAGGTGGTCGTGCATTCCGCCGGCAGCCATCGCATCGAGGGTGTCGACTGCAATGTCGCGCGCCGAGACGTTGCCGCTCGCGTTCCAGCTTCGCAAGAGGAGGTCGATGTTCATGGTCGACGGGAACTTCGGCGCGGCACCGAACCCGCCCCACTCTCGGTCGAAGTTCGAGGCAAGACCGCCGATGGCCTGGTCGAGCAACTCGCTACCGGGCAGTTGTGTCGCCGGTGCACTGATCTCGCTTCGCGAAAGTGCATCCATGAGTGCGTTCACGTTCGAGTCGACGTCGTCGCGACGGTTCGTCCACACGTCGGTGATTGCCGCCATCAACTGCAGGAATGAGGGCTTCGGAAAGTAGGTTCCGCCGTAGAAGGGTTTGCCGTCGGGAGTGAGAAAGACCGTCATCGGCCAGCCGCCACGCCCCGTCATGGCCTGGACGGCTTCCATGTACACGGCGTCGACGTCGGGCCGTTCTTCGCGGTCGACCTTCACGTTCACGAACCGCTGGTTCATGTCCGCGGCGACATCGGCGTCCTCGAAACATTCGTGTGCCATGACATGGCACCAATGACATGCGGAATATCCGACGGACAACAGAATTGGAACGTTGCGCTCGGCTGCCGCAGCGAACGCATCCGGGCCCCACGCATACCAATCGACTGGATTGTCGCGATGCTGACGGAGATACGGGGAAACCTCGTTCGCCAGTCGGTTCATGGAGGCGGTCCTACGCGCCCGTGGCGTGGTAGCCACCGTCGACGTGGATCATCTCGCCGGTGGTCGACGGGAAGAAATCCGACATCAACGCGACGCAGGTTTTTGCGACGGCACTTCCGTCGTTGACGTCCCATCCGAGGGGTGCGCGGCCGTCCCAGACATCTTCGAACTTTGCGAAGCCGGGAATCGACTTCGCAGCCATCGTACGGATGGGGCCCGCTGCGACGAGGTTGCAACGGATTCCCTTGGGTCCGAGTTCACGCGCCAAATACCGGTTCGTTGATTCGAACGCCGACTTGGCGACACCCATCCAGTTGTAGGCGGGCCACGCGACCGTGTTGTCGAAGTCGAGGCCGACAAGTGTTCCGCCGCTCGTCATGAGGGGAACGAACGCATCGGCGAGAGTCTTCAGGGAATACGCCGAGATGTGGATGGCCACCGACACATCGTCCCATGTCGCTGCCATGAGATCGTCACCAAGGCATGCAGCCGGCGCAAAGCCGATCGCATGCAACACTGCGTCGACTCGGCCGAAGTGTGCTCCAACGTCGTTGCGGACCGATGCGACGTGGTTCTGATCGGTGACGTCGAATTCGAAAACCGGTGCGCTGGAGGGAAGTTTGCGGGCCGTGCGTTGCGTCAGTGAGAGCCCTCGGCCTGCACCCGTCAAGACGACGTTGGCCCCCTCTTCTTGGGCCAGTTTTGCCACACCGAATGCGAGCGACGCATCGGTGAGGACGCCGGTGATGACGATGTTCTTGCCGTCGAGGATGCCCATTCGACCGACGGTAGTGGAGAGCCGAGCCGTTCGGCGGCCCCCTCGTGTGACATGCTCGGGACATGAGTGGTGGGGCAGCAACGGTTGGGGTTCTCGGTGGTACTGGACCCGCGGGTACCGCCGTGGCTGCCCGTCTTGCTTCCATCGGCCATTCCGTCGTTATTGGTTCACGTTCGGCCGACCGCGCCGAGGAAAAGGCGCGCGAGGTGCGTGACGCGTGGCCCAATCTTCGGCTCGATCTGCGGGGTGGCACCAACGACGAGGCGGCCGCGTGCGAAGTCATCGTGCTCGCCACCCCCTGGGATTCGGCGGCCACAACGGCGCGCGAACACGAAGAGGCCCTGCGCGGCAAGGTCGTCATCAGCATGGCGAATGCGCTCGTGCGCGTTGGCAGTGAATTTCAGCCCCTCGTTCCGCCCCGCGGCAGTGTTGCCGCCCACGTGCAGGTGGCAGTACCCGGTTGCCGCGTGGTTGCGGCCTTTCATCATCTTCCCGCCAAGGAACTCAGTCATCTCGGCGACCCGGTCGACAGCGACGTGCTGATTTGCTCCGACGACAAGGCCGCCCTCGAGGTCGTGAGCGCGATCGTCGAGAAGATTCCCGGTTGCCGGCCCCTCGATTCGGGTGAGCTGTCGAATGCAACTGCAATCGAGGCCTTCACCGCGGTTCTGCTGCAATTGAACATCCGCTACAAGACGCGGGTGGCTCCGCGTCTCAACGGAATCAAGGGAGACCCCCGAAAGTGATGCGCCTCTACGACACGGCCCGATCCGCGGTTGTGCCCTTCGAGCCGGGACCCACGGTGTTGATGTACACGTGTGGCATCACGCCCTACGACGCCACGCATCTTGGCCACGCCGCGACATTTCTCGCCTACGACATCCTCCAGCGTCGACTGATCGACCTTGGGCACACGGTCAAGTGCGTTCGCAACGTCACCGACGTCGACGACCCGCTGTTCGCAAAAGCCCGTGAACTCGGTGTGCATTACCTAGACCTCGCAGCAGGGGAGGAGGCGCGGTTTGAAGCCGACATGGCGGCACTCGACATGCTGCCGATGCACTCGACTCCGCGCGCATCATCGGCGATCGCCGACATCCGCGGCTTCATTGGCATGGTGCTCGACCGGGGGTTTGCCTACCAAGCGGGCGGCAACGTCTATTTCGACGTCGCGAAGTTTCCTGAATTCGGATCGGTGTCGCACTATTCGCACGAGACCATGGTTGCCCTCGCCCGCGAGCGTGGCGGCAACGTCGACGACCCGAACAAGCGCCATCCGCTCGATTTCGTTTTGTGGCAGACGAGCAGCGGCGACGAACCGTCGTGGGACACGATGTGGGGTCCCGGGCGGCCGGGCTGGCACATCGAGTGCTCGGCATTGGCGTTGCGCGAACTGGGTTCGACCATCGACCTCCACGGCGGCGGCTCGGATCTCATTTTCCCCCACCATGAATGTGAACGGGCCCAGTCCGAGGCAGCAACCGGCATGCCCTTCGTCAAGCACTGGATGCACGTCGCGATGGTCTTCATGGACGGCCACAAGATGTCGAAGAGTCGGGGCAACCTCGTGTTTGTCGATGCCCTGCGCCGTCAATGGGACCCGCGTGTCATCCGACTCGGGATCGTCGCCCACCATTACCGCAGTGAGTGGGAATGGAACGAGGGAATCATGCCCGCAGCCGCCGAGCGCCTCACGCTGTGGAGCAGCGTGTCGGCCGTCGACGATTCAACCGTCCTCGAGGAGGTGCGTGCACGTCTCGACGACGACCTCGACACCCCGGGTGCGCTCGCGGTCATCGATGCGGCCGCGCGGGCGGGACGTGGTGTGACCGCCGCCGCAGCAGTGCTCGGTGTGCGTCTCGACTGACGGAGCACACGCCGATTTAGTACGAAAGACCTCGACAAAAACGTGCGAAAACGTTCACACGGTTTTGACAAGAAATCTCTTTCACGTTCGGACATTCAGCCGTACTCTGACCCGCAATGGAGGGAACGAACAAGCACACGAGCGCCGATTTTCGCGGTGCCGGCGCTTTGCAGCGTCGGGTGCGTCGTGTCGCGCGCCCCGTCATCAAGTCGCTGTGGCGCTTCGACCTCGAGGGCTTTGACCGTCTACCCACTTCGGGTCCCGCGATCCTGTGCCCGAACCACATCAGTTTTCTCGACAGTGCATTCTTGATGATGCTCGTGCCCCGTTCGATCAGTTTCGTGGGCAAAGCCGAGTACATGGATTCGTGGAAGACACGAACTCTGTTTCCCGCAATGGGAATGATTCCGATCGACCGTGCGGGCGGTGACAAAAGTGCCGCTGCGCTCGAAGCTGCCGAGTCGGTGCTTCGACGTGGCGAACTCTTTGGCATATTCCCCGAGGGAACGCGCAGCCGTGACGGAATGCTCTACAAAGGTCGTACGGGTGCGGCACGTCTTGCGCTGAAGGTCGGTTGTCCGATCTTTCCCGTCGGCATCGTCGGTACGCGCGAAATTCAACCGCCCGATGCCGTGGTGCCCAAAGTCAATTTCCCTCGGTTCAACATGAAGTGCTCGGTGCGCATCGGCGAGCCGATCGATGTTGCGCGTTATGCCGACCGCGAAGCCGACCACATGGTGCTGCGTGAGATCACCGACGAGTTGATGTTCGAGATTCGCGAGCTCACCGGCCAGCAGTACCGCAATACGTACGCGAGCAAGGCCGAGCCGGCCATTGCCGATACCGAAGCTGTCGAGCCGGCCGCTCTCGATACCCAAAACAACGGGAACCGGGTGTCGGTCTCGCCGTAGACTTCCACCCGCTATGTCAACGCTGACGGTCAAACTTCCCGACGGTTCCGCTCGCGAGTTGCCGGCCGGCTCGAGTGCCGCCGACCTCGCGGCGTCAATCGGATCCCGCCTCGCCAAGGCCGCGCTCGCGGCAGTAGTCGATGGCTCCGAGGCCGATCTCTCGGAACCTCTTCCCAACGGCTCCACCGTTGCCATCATCACCGCCGACAGTGATGCGGGTCGTCATGTGCTGCGCCACTCGACCGCACACGTTCTTGCCCAGGCCGTCACGTTGTTGTTCCCCGGGGCGAAGTTTTCGATCGGGCCCGCCATCGAGGACGGCTTCTACTACGACTTCGACCTGCCCGGTGGCCGCACGTTCTCGGAATCCGACCTCGCGTCGATCACCGAGAAGATGAAAGAAATCGTCAAGGCCGACCAGCCGTTCGTGCGGTCCGAAGTTGGTGTCGACGACGCACTGCGTCTGTTTGCGGATCAGCCCTACAAGTGCGAAATCATCCAGCGAGTCACCTCGGGTGCCGCGGACGGCGCAGATTCGGGAGAGGTCGGTGGCGGCGAAACCATCAGCGTCTATCGCAACACCGATTCGTTCGTCGACCTGTGTCGTGGGCCGCACGTGCCGTCGACGGGCAAGCTCGGGCACTTCGCCCTCATGAAGGTTGCAGGTGCGCACTGGCGTTCGTCGGAAAAGGGTCCGATGCTCCAGCGCATCTACGGCACGGCATGGGAATCGAAGTCGGCGCTCGACGAACACCTCCACCGCCTCGCCGAGGCCGAGAAGCGCGATCACCGTCGTCTGGCCGTGGAACAAGACCTTCTCTCGTTCCCGTCGGAGCTCGGTGGCGGCCTTGCCGTGTGGCACCCCAAGGGGGCCATCGTTCGCAAGCTAATGGAGGACTACAGCCGCGAGCGTCACCAAAAGGGCGGCTACCAGTTCGTCTTCACCCCGCACCTCGCCAACGCAAATCTCTTCCAGACTTCGGGGCACCTCGACTTCTACCGCGACGGCATGTATCCGCCGATGGAAATGGACAACGGCGTCTACTACCCGAAGCCGATGAACTGCCCGATGCACTGTCTCATTTTCGCCGGCCGTGGTCGCAGCTACCGCGAGCTGCCGATGCGTCTGTTCGAACTCGGAACCGTCTACCGGTACGAGCGTGCGGGAACCCTGCACGGCCTCATGCGCGTCCGTGGCTTCACGCAGGACGACAGCCACATCTATTGCACCGAGGATCAACTCCAGGACGAGATTGCCTCATTGCTCGACTTCGTCATGAGCGTTCTGCGTCGATTCGGCTTCAAGGATTTCACTGCGAACCTCAGCACGAAAGACCCCGAGAAGTATGTCGGTGACGATGCAATCTGGGACAAGGCGACTGCGGCTCTGCGTGCGGGCCTCGAAAAGTACGGGCTCGACTACAAGATCAAGGAAGGCGACGCCGCGTTCTACGGCCCGAAAATCGACATCGACGTGCGCGACGCCATCGGACGCAAGTGGCAGTTGTCGACCATTCAGTGCGACTTCAATCTGCCGCAGCGCTTCGACCTCGAATACGTCGGTGCGGACTCACAGCGTCACCGCCCGATCATGTTGCACCGTGCGCTCTTTGGTTCGGTCGAACGTTTCTTCGGCGTCTTGCTCGAGCACTACGCGGGGGCGCTGCCCACATGGTTGGCGCCGGTGCAGGTGCGGATGTTGCCGGTCGCTTCCGCTCACGAGGCGTATGCAGCCGAGGTTGCCGCGAAACTCGAAGCCGACGGACTACGGGTCGACGTGGTGCATTCCGACGACCAACTTGGCAAGCGCATCCGCAACGCGAAGTTGGAGAAGATTCCGTACGTTCTCGTCGTCGGTGACGACGACGTCACCAACGGAACCGTGGGCGTCAACCCGCGCGGAGGTGAGGTCGAACGCGACGTTCGCATCGACGACTTCTCCGCACGTGTCGCAGCCGACGTGGCGGAAGACATCGATGCTTGACCACTTGTGGAACGGGTGGCGAGCTGCCTACGTCCAGAAGTGGGGGGAGACCGCGGGCGATCCGTTGGCGCCCAACGGCGGGTCCGTCTTCAGTCGCATTCTGGGAAGTGGGCTGTCCGACGAAGAGGCGCACATCGTGCGACGTGGAGAGACCTGCTTCGTGATCCTGAACGCGTATCCCTACGCATCAGGACATCTCCTGGTTCTGCCGTACCGCGAGGTGCCGAATCTCGAGGACCTCAGCGCCGCCGAGGCGGGCGAGTTGTGGTCGCTCGTCACACAGGGTGTTCGGGCCCTGAAGGTCGCGTACCAACCCCAGGGAGTCAATGTCGGCATCAACCTCGGTCCGCCGGCCGGCGGAAGCATTTCCGAGCACCTTCACGTCCACGTTGTTCCGCGCTGGGTCGGTGACGCGAACTTCATGACGGCAGTGGCGAACACCCGGACATTGCCCGAGGCGCTTGCTGATTCTGCGGCGAAACTGCGCGGCGCCTGGAACCGCCTCTAGGGTGGAGGCGTGGCCTCCCCCGAACACGGCGACGAAATTCGCGACTCACTTCCCGACGACCTGAACATCACCGCGTTCAGTGGCGCCTATGAATTCCCCGACAACAGCCGTCGCCGGATACCGGGAGTGATGTATCTCGTCCTCGCCGCAGTGTGCGTTGCCATCCGGGTTGTTGGCGGATCCGAGTCGCCAATTGCAAACGGTGGTTGGGTTGCTGCCGCGGTCTTGTTGGGTGTCGTTGGGCTCTTCAGTATTTCGTCGGGTTGGCGAATGTCGATCGACGAAAAGCAGGCGCTCGTTGTTGCCACCAGGGCGGTTGGTTTCCCCGTCGGTCATGCCTCGGCTCAGCAGGTGTGGCACGGGTTCCGCAGTCGCCCGACGTGGCGAATCTTCTGTTACAGCGCCGAAGAGCCACCGCTGCGTCGTGGCCTCGTGCTGGTCGACGCGGTCAACGGTTCGGTTGTCGAGAAGCTCACGGAAGCAAATCCGGAAGGTCCGAAACCCACCGCGTGAGCGGCGGGGCATTACCCTTCATCCCATGTTCGACGGAAACTGGAAGACCCAAGTCGAGCGCGCGGTTCGACCGATGGGCGAGTCGCTGCGCCGAGCCGGTGTCACACCCGACGTTCTCACCGTCATTGGTCTTCTCCTTGCCATCGCAGCCGCGTTCGCGGTTGGCATGGGCGCGCTTCGCGCGGGGCTGTTGCTCGTCATCCTGGCTGCGTTGCCCGACCTCCTCGACGGGGCGGTCGCCAAGGCGGGCAATCTGTCGAGCCAGCGTGGCGCTTTCTTCGACTCGGTGATCGACCGGGTCACGGATGGCTTCCTGCTCGGCGGCATTGCATGGTTCCTCGCATCCCGCGACGGTGGCCACATGGCCGTTCTTCCTCTCGCCGTCATGGGCGTGTCCTCCACCATCAGCTACGAGCGCGCCAAAGCCGAATCCCTGGGGCTGAATGCCAAGGGCGGCCTGATGGAGCGCGCCGAGCGGATCATCCTTCTGTGCGTCGGACTTCTCTTCGACTCGGTGCTCGTGCCGATTCTGTGGGTCATGCTCGTGCTCACTTCGATCACGATGATTCAGCGCTTCGTCAAGGTGTGGAAGCAGGCCGCAGTCGCACCGATCGCTGAGGTACGGATCGAGCAGCGTCAACTGCGTCGCGCGTCGCGAAAGGCCGCACGACTGCAGCGACGCTCTTCGGCACGCCGTCGCGCGCGCTGAACCCCATCGTCCATGGCAACCCTGCGAGAGTCCGCGGCCGACACGTTCACGGTCGGTACCTACAAGATGGCCAGTCTGCTGGCACAGCTCACGCCCGGGCCGCTTGCGTACGCCAGTGCGCGTCTTCTCGGTTACACCGCGTCGGCATCTCTGCAGTCGAGGCGCAGCATCATCGAGCGACACATCCGCCGTGCCAAGCCGGGTATCGAAAAGCGAGAGTTACGCAGTGCCGTTCAGTCGGCTTTCGACAGTTATGCGCGCTACTACGTCGAGAGCTTTCGACTTCCCGGGTTGCCGCGCGAGGTGGTGCAC
>CAZKVD010000062.1:0-10216 GCA_964556145.1 uncultured Bifidobacterium sp.
CCGTGACTGAAGAGCACCACCGGAAACTTTCCGCTCGCAACATCGGCATCGCGCGTTGCCGCGTACGAATACGTGGACGGAGCATCACCCGTGAGCATCGCCCGCAGCGCAAACGGGGTGAAGTCACGCACGTCGTACGATTCGGTCGCTTCGGGTCCGGCAACGGCCGGATACCAAACCTCGGCGGGAATGAAGTCGTTGATCATCACTGTTGCAACGCCAACCGGTTGGTCACTACTGGGTGATTGGCCACCACCGGAGCCGGCCACGGAACCCTCACGCGACCCACAAGCGGTGGCAAGCGCAACGAAACTGGCGACTAGGAGAGCTCGGCGAAACATGCACGTGGTTTACCGTCCGCGATCGGCGTGCGCACAACCCTGCGTCTGCTGATCTACGGTTCAGCCATGACCAGTCGATTCTTCAAGCCGAGGCGTGGACCCGCTGTCATTTTCGGCATTCTCTTTGCGCTCTTTGCCCTCGTACTGTCGTTCACGTTGCCGACGTGGCTCTCGGTCGGCGCGGGCAACCCCGCGGGCAAAACCGTCACCGCGCTGACGAAAAACAAGGAAGTGCGCGACGAAGCTGCGCGCTTCTTCATCGAAAAGTTGACCGACGGTGCATCACCCGAGGATCTGGCACTTTTCGACGAACTGGAAACGACGATCAGCGGCAAACTCGATGAGCTTGTCGCAAACGACGAGTTCATGGCACAGGTCGACAACGTCTCGGACGAGGTCTACGACTTCTTCGTGAACGGAATCGACGAAACGCAGATCGTCGAGGCCAAGGCGGTTGCCAGCGAATTGGTCGATGCGCTCGTCGAGGTCGACCCCGAATTCGCCGATCTGAAGCAGGAAGTGAACGACTGGAACGGCCTCGAACTCGAACCGACCGATGGTGGTCCCGACCTGAAGGCCCTCAAGGAATCGTTGAACTCGACATTCTGGGTTGCACTCTTCCTCACGTTTGCATGCGGCGTTCTCTACGCGCGTTGGTCGCGGTCGCGCCGCGGCATGCTGCTCTTCCTCGGCATCACGGTCGCCGTCCTCGGCATCATCGATCTGGTCGCAGCCGGCGCGATTCGCTCGGCTGTGGTCGGCGCGGCTGACGAATCGGACAGATTTGCAAGTGCAGCACTGCCGGTTGTCGCCGACTCGTTGCTGTCACCGTTCCGCACCGTCGGGATCGCGTGGCTCGTACTGGGAACCGGTTCGATCATTGGCGGAATCGTGATTGGTCGGCGTGCACCTGCGGCATCAGGCGCCGCGGACGCGAACGACTGAGAAGCCGTCGTTCACGCGCTGGCGGGGCCAATGACCCTCGGGCCAGGGAACCCTGGTTTGGGGCTTGGGTGAAACCGACCACGACCAACGGGATGCATCGGTGATCGCCTGCATTTCCTTCGCCGGGAGCTGAGCGAGTTCGTAGGCAACGTAGGCATCAATGAAGAGACCTCCACCGATGTACACCCCGACGTGGCCGTCGACTTTCTGGGATGTGTCCCACCAGATGAAGACCGGACGGTCCTTCGTGTCGGACTGCCTCACGGGAAGGCCCGTCACCTCGTCACGAGCGAACAACAACCTGCGCTGGCGCAGCGCCTCGGCGAATCGCCCCGCGGTGTACGGGGCAGACTGCCCCACCACACGCCCCCGCATGGCAGGACGCAAGACGTTCATCAGCGCATTGGCGAACGGAACGCACTGCTGCTTTTCCTTCTTGCCGAACGTATAGAGCTGCAGGTGTCGTGCGCACTCGAGGATCCGCAGCTGGATCAGGTTCAGGCTGAAGTCATCGGAGGGAAGTTCGATGTTGCGCACGATTGCGCACGGGCTGGTGGGAGCCGCGACAACCGATCCCGGATGTGTACACAAACCCGACACCACCGCGATCAACACGGCGAGAGCGGACTTGCGACGGATCACTCGCTGATGGTCCCGTCGGGCATCGTCGCACCCGAGAAGGACAACGCCTGCGATATTGCCGACTCGTCGAATGTGGCGCCGCGCAGAAACGCATAACTGAAGTCGGCCCCGTCGAGTTTCGCGCCCGTGAAGATGGCTTCTTCCGAATTCGATCCGATGAAGGACGCTCCGGTCAGGTCGGCATCGGTGAAGTTGGCCCGGTAGGCGTTGGTCGCAGCGATGTCGGCACCCCTGAGATTCGCACCGACAAAGGTCGAACGTGACAGAAATGCGCGACCGAGTTTTGCGCCCGAAAGATTCGCTCCTGACAGGTCGAGCCCCGACAGGTCTTCACGCGTCAGATCCATCCCCGACAGATCGGCTCCCGGTCCCGCCATCACGCCCTGGATCTCGCGTCGCGCACCCTCTTCGGCCAGCGGGTCTGGAATCGTGGTGCGCAGGGGCGGCGCCTTGCGCTTGGGTGGGCCGCAGCTGACGAGCGGCGCGGACACAACAGTCAGTGCAATGACCGACGACAGAACGCGGAGAGCTCGCGAGGAGGGCATGACAAATCATCCTAGAAAAGTTCAGTCATGGAGACCAAGAGTCGCACCCGAGCGAAATCCCGCGACACAACCCCAATTGCACTCGTCCCAGGCGGGGACGGTGCCGTCACCGACGGGGTTCGTAGAGTGGGGGCAGTGACGGCGCTCGTTGTCTTTTGCCACCCGAAACCGGATGAACCCGCGCTTGGCCTGCTCGAGGCAACCATCGGCGGCTTGTCCGACGCCGGGCATACGGTCGAGGTAATCGATCTGTACCGCGATGGCTTCGATGCGGCGTTGTCGATCGACGAATGGCATACCTACACAACGCCCCCGGTTCCGCCAGGCGAGCCTCGGTACGCAGAGATGATCGGCCGAGCAGAAATCCTTGCTTTCGTGTTCCCTATGTGGTGGTCGGGGCCCCCGTCAATGCTGAAAGGTTTTTTTGATCGGGTCCTGGCACCGGGCGTGGCCTTCGATCTCGCCGAGACCGGCCGAGTGCGTGCCGGCCTTCGGCACCTGCGCCGCGTCGTCGTCGTGACGGCGGCCGAGGCTCCGGGCAATTTCCCCCATCGTTCGACACGACCGCTTGCATACGCGTTCGGTCGATCGTTGCGCAGGGCAACCGGCTGGAAAACCCGAACAATCACTCTCTGGGCCGGCCCGAGCGATGCCAGGGATGCCGATGACTGGACGAAATTCCTCGCCCGCACACGACGGCGCTTGTCGGGGCTGCGATGAGTCGGCGAATTCTCGTGGTCTTCGCCCACCCCGAGGGGTCGAGCTTTTGCGGTGCGTTGCGCGACTTGGCCGTGCGTGTGTGTTCCGAGCGAGGCCACGAAGTCCGCGTGCACGACTTGTACGACTCGGGATTCTCCCCAGTCGTCTCACCGAACGAGTGGTCACTGCGCGCAGGCGAGCCCGGCACCAAGCCACACCTGGCGTCGCACTTTTCCGATGTTGATTGGTGCGACACGTTGATGTTTGTTTACCCAACGTGGTGGTCGGGCCAGCCCGCAATCATGAAGGGCTGGATTGATCGCGTCCTTGCAAACGGAGTCGCCTGGAACATCGACCCTGAGTCGGGACACGTCATGCCCGCCTTGCGCAACGTCACGCGAATCATCGTGGTGACCACCCACGGTCGGTCCCGTGCCGCAAACTTCGTGTGCGGCCGCGCTGGTCGATCAACGATCGTTCGATGCGTACGTCGGCTGTGCTCGTGGCGTTGCAGGACCACGTGGCTCGCGCTCTATTCGATCGACGGATCAACCCGATTCGAACGCGACAGGTTCACGCAGCGGGTGGAACGGGCGCTGCGCCGAATCGCGTGACGGGTCGGCTCTCGTCGGCGGGGACGTTGCGGCGAAGACGCATCACCATTTCGAGATGGTTCGTGTGCGGGAACAAATCGAGCACGAGCAAGTCCTCGAGTTCGTATCCGGCCTCGCCCAGCAAGCGGACGTCACGCGAACCTGCAGCAGCATCACAACTCACCAACACGACCACGGGAGCACGTGTTGCAGCGATTGCCGCGACTCCTTCGGGACCGAGTCCGGAACGCGCAGGATCGGCGATAACCAGTCCGGCGGGCTGCGGTTGCCACTCCTCAACCGACGACTCGACGATCGTTGCTCTTCGGCCGGCCAGATTCTGACGGGCATCGGCGATCGCAATCGGGTTCGCCTCGACCAGCGTGACAGGGACATGCGACGGCACGATGGTGGCCGCGAACAATCCGCAGCCTCCGTAGGCATCGACCACCTGGCCGAAGGCGCCACTCAATGCCTCGGGGCCGGCAAGGGTTCGTACGGCTTCGACCAACAT
This sequence comes from uncultured Bifidobacterium sp., assembly GCA_964556145.1. Classification (GTDB taxonomy): domain Bacteria; phylum Actinomycetota; class Acidimicrobiia; order Acidimicrobiales; family Ilumatobacteraceae; genus F1-20-MAGs119. Next base: position 4,280 of record CAZKVD010000062.1, read on the forward strand.
CTCGGCGGCTGCCGGCCCCGACTGGAAGAACGACCCCATCGACACGACCAGATCGACCCCGTGCACGGTCTCGACGAGCCGCGCCTCGTCACCCACGACATCGACGGATTCGAGTCCGCGCACATCACGCTCGTCGCCGTGCACCATTGCACCCACGACGCCGGTTGTGGTGCTGCAGCGCAACGTCACTTCGACATCACTTCCGTGTCGCGCTGAAAGCACACCGAGTGCAGGAATCAACAGCGGATGCGCGACGAGGCAGTCGTCGACGGCCACGACGTCGTTCGAGGACTTGCGGCGGAACCCTGCACGGCCTTCGGAGTCGAATGCCAACCGCACGGTTGTGCGGTATGCAGTCGAGGAAACACGCCCGCCCGATGCCGCGCGGACGACGAGTTCCTCGGATGGCGCAACCCTGCCGATGCGCGCGAGCGATTCGATTGCGATGCGCACCTTTGCCTCGTACTGGCTCGCCGGCGAAGCGTGTTGCCACTGGCATCCACCGCATCCGCGCTCGAGGTGCGGGCACGGTGGCGTGACACGGTCGGGGGACGGATCGACAATGCCGATCACCGTCGCACGCGAGTAGTCCTTTCGCGCGTTCGTCAGCTCGACCACAACGGTTTCACCGGGCAATGCGCCTTCGACGAAGACCACCTTGCCGCTGGGCAGTCGGCCGATTGCATCGCCGCCGGCGACGAGCGAGCCGACGGTGAGTTCCATGATTCAACCTTACGTTTGGGGACACATCGGTAGAGTGGACTTCGTGACGCTCCCGATCCAGATTGCCCCGTCGGTTCTTCCCGCGGACTTTGCCGAATTGGGCAAAGCAGTACGCGATCTCGAGGCTGCCGGCGTCGACCTCATCCAGTGGGACGTCATGGATGGTCAGTTCGTACCGAACCTCACGTTCGGCCCCGATGTCATTGCGGCGGCACGGCGCCACTGCAGCGTCCCGTTCGAGGCGCATCTCATGGTTCTGACACCCGACGTAATGGCTGCCGAGTACGTGAAGGCCGGCTGTTCACGCCTCATCGTGCATGCCGAGGCCTGCACCCACCTGCACCGCACACTCGACAACATTCGGTCTCTTGGCGCCAGCGCTGCAGTGGCGTTGAACCCGGGCACTCCGGCATCGGCCGTCGAGAACGTGCTCGACCTCATCGACCTCGTCCTCGTGATGACGGTCAATCCGGGCTTCGGCGGCCAGAAGTACATCCACACCATGGAGTGCAAGATTCGCGAAGTACGCAACATGATCACGGCAGCGGGACTGGGCGATTCTGTCCATGTCGAGGTCGACGGTGGAATCTCCGCATCAACGGTCAAGGGTGCGGCATCGGCCGGCGCCAACCTGCTGATCGCGGGCAGTGCGCTCTTCAAGCACCCGGGCGGTCTCGAAGCCGCCGTCAGCGAGCTGCGTGAGCTTGCCACCGCTTCATTCGTCGCCTGATCACGACGACGCGGCGCGGCGCAACAACACAAGCGTGACGAGACCGAGCAACACCAGCCCCGCGGGAATGACAATCGCCAGCCAGATGCGCGTCGATTCGCCCCGAAGCCCCGACAGTACGCCCGATTCGATCGTCGATCCGTCGGTATTCAGCGTGCGGGCAACGTCGGCATACGTGGGACACACCACGCCCGAGTTGTTGATGTCGGCAACCTGATTGCCGCCGAACATCGGGGCTGCTTCGGTGACTCGCGAAAAGATCCGTCCGGTGGTCGAATCGAGCGCGGCACCAACGAGATACGTCGCGCCGACCTCGAGAAACTTCACGTCGCGGCCGGAGTAGATACCGACCTCTGTCACTACCGAGCCAAGAGTGTTTGGCGTTTCGGTGGAGTAACCGGCGAGGTTTCCCGAGCGCAGCCGCACGAGTTCGAAAACGGCTTGCGTTGCATCGAGGACCGTCACCTTGCCCACGAAGACGGCCTGCGACACCGGGGGCGGCGCACATCCGACGGGAATCGTTGTGGTTGCGGACGGCACGGTGCTTGCCGGAGCCACAAGCGATGGAGCGGTGATACCCGCTTGTTCATCGACGGGCACCTCGGAACCGACCGGCAGCGACGTGGAACTCGGATCGCTGGAGCCGAGCGCCGGCGACGCGAACGCCAAAACGACGGGCACGATCAGTGCCGTGAGACCCCGGCGCACTGTCACGGTGTTCAGCGACCGCGGAATACGGGCTCGCGCTTCTCGGTGAATGCCGCGATTGCTTCTGCCGTGTCCTTGGTCGAGAAGTTCACGGTCTGGGCGGCACCCTCGTCTTCCAGCGCTTCCTCGAGCGTGACGTTCATCGAATTGTTCAGCATGCGCTTGGTCTGGGCGATGGCGATCGGCGGCATCGCTGCGAGACGCCTTGCCCACCCGTCCACGAACGCGTCGAGCTCGCCGTCGGGCACCACGCGGTTCACGAGGCCGAGACGTTCGGCATCGGCCGCACCGATAATGTCGGCGAAGAGTGCGAGTTCCTTCGCTCGATGCAGACCCACGCGACGGGGCAAGAGCCACGACCCGCCGAAGTCGATGCTGAGGCCGCGCTTGGCAAAGATCTCCGAAAAGCGGGCGGTTTCGGAAGCGACGACGAGGTCGCATCCGAGAGCCATGTTCATTCCTGCCCCGACTGCGACGCCCCGAACCTTTGCAATGACCGGCTGCGGAAGACGCGCGAGCGACATCGCAACCTCGGTGACGTGACGCATCCGTGCCAGTTGGTGTTGACGCGTGGCCGCATCGTCACCGGCCCACAGATCGGCACCCGAGCAGAAGTCGCCACCGGCTCCGGTGAGCACCACACAGCGATCGTCGGCCGACGCCCCGATCTCGCGGAACGTCGCCATGAGTTCGTTCCACATCGTGTTGTTCGCTGCGTTCTTCTTCGCAGGGCGATTGAGCGTGATCGTGACCACACCGTTGTTGCGTTCCACGATGATTGTTTCGAGCGCGTTGGTTGTCATTCCCCGACGATACATAATGACGCCATGGGTTTCGATGCGACACGCAAGCGGGTCAGGCGTCGTACCGACATCGTTTTCGTTGCCGCGGCGGTGACGGCAGCCCTGGCATTGGTCGCTTGGGCATTTTTCGGGTAGCCCCACCATTGAACGGACACCGATGAGCGACATCTGGAGCGGGCTCTACGGCCCCGTCGAGATTCGCCGTGTTCAGCCCTACGAGGCGATCAAGAACTATCTGTGTCCCGGTTGCAACCGCGAGATTCCGCCGGGCATGGGCCACTGCGTCACCGTTCCCACCGACGCACCCGATCTACGTCGCCATTGGCACCACGCCTGCTGGGAACGTCGCGACCGCAACTCCTGAGCACCTGTTCGCTTCAGAAGGCATCTTCCAGAATCTCGATCGATGTGCCGACGATGAGAGCGACATCGAATCGCAGTCGCGAGGCTGCAATGCCGTTTTCGCGGGCCCAACCGAATGCAGCGACGCGGACGGTTCGACACTTCGTGGGCGTCATCGCGACCCCCGGACCACCGAAGTCGTTGTTACCCCGGGCCTTGACTTCACAGATCGCAACGACATCACCCCGTACGGCGACAATGTCGATCTCTCCCCGGCCGTGCCGAACGTTGCGGGCAACGATGCGCCACCCCTTGCGCACGTACCACGATGCCGCGAACTGTTCACCCCAGGCACCACGGGCGCGCCGGGCAGCGGCTAGATCTCTTGGCTCGGTAGTTCCTCGACGTTCACGTCTTTGAACGACAGAATCTTCACCTTCGGAACGAATCGGCTCTTGCGGTACATGTCCCACACCCATGCGTCGGTCAACTCCACTTCGATGAGCGGACGAGCATCGTCGGCGGCAACACGCGTGACGACCCCGTTCGCGAGGTAGAAACGGCGTTCGGTTTCGACCGCAAAACGGAACATCGAAATGACGTCTTGGTATTCCTGCGCGAGTTGCAACTCGCGTTCGGCCTCAAAGTTTTCGAGGTCGTCGGTGTTCAACGTGGCCCCTGCGTGAGGCAATCTTCCGTCGAAGTGTGTGCGCGAATCAGGATTCGCGCTTCTCGCGGATCTTCGCCGACTTACCGGTGCGCTCGCGGATGAAGTAGAGCTTTGCGCGACGAACCTGTCCGCGGTGCATCAGTTCAACCTTGGCAACCGCGGGGCTGTGCTTCGGGAACGTGCGCTCGACACCCACGCCGTAGCTGAGCTTGCGAACGGTGTACGACTCGGCGACACCCGAACCCTGGATGGCAATGATGTTGCCCTGAAAAACCTGGATGCGCTCTTTGCCGCTTTCGACGACGCGCACGTGCACCTTGACCTCGTCGCCGGGGCGCAGGTCGGGCAGGTCACTGCGGAGGTACTGGTTGTCGACAAGATCGGTGGTCTTCATGAGGATCCGTTACTGGTGGGGGGCGGAAGAGCCGCCCTGAGCGAACGCTGAAGGATACGAGACGGGAGCGAACTCTTCCAACAGTCTCTTTTCGGCGGGACTGAGACCTCCCCGGGCCTCGATGAGGTCGGGGCGCATGCGGACGGTGCGATGGAGTGCCTGGGCCAGGCGCCAGCGGGCAATGAGCGCGTGGTCGCCGCTGCGGACCACATCGGGAACCATCCAGCCCCGAAAGTCAGCCGGCCGGGTGTACTGCGGCTCTTCGAGAAGCCCCGTGGCCCCGAAACTCTCGGTTTCGGGCGACTCGGCATTGCCCATCGCCCCCGGCACGAGGCGAACCACGGCCTCGATCACAAGACAGGCCGCCACCTCACCACCCGACAACACCACGTCCCCAACCGATACTTCGGCATCGATGAGGTGCTCGCGCACGCGGTGGTCGACCCCCTCGTAGCGACCGCACAACAGGCTGAATCCGTCGGAGGCTGCAAGGCGCCGGGCCATTGATTGATCGAATCGATCGCCGCCCGGGCCAAGAAGGATGAGAGGGCGGCGCGGGTTGGTGGCTTCGACCGCGGAGAAGATCGGCTCGGGACGCATCAACATTCCGGCTCCCCCGCCGAACACCGTGTCGTCGACACTGCGGTGAATGTCGTGCGTATGGTCACGAAGGTCGTGTGTACGCAGGTCGAGCAAGGCCGATTCACGGGCCTTGCCGAGAAGACTGGCCGAGCAAAAGTCGTTGACGATGCCGGGAAATATGGAGAAAACATCGATGCGCATCAGGTGTTCTCCTGCAGGTCGAGAAGCCCTGCGGGCGGCGACACGACCACGACACCGTCGACGTGAGAGACAACAAACGGTACGGGAATCAGAACCCCCCGATCGGTTTCGATGATCGGGTGCGCCGGGTTGTCGATGACCGCAACGGCCAATCCGTACTCGGTACCGTCGGAGTCGACCACGCGAGCACCGACTACTTCGTGAACCCACAGTGCCGAGGAATCGTCGATCGGTTCGGCGTACACCGTTTCGTTGGTGAACTTTGCAGCTTCTTCGAGTGCATCAATGCCCTCGAAGACAACAAGAAAGCGGTCATTCGAGGGTCGGATCTTCGCGATTGTTCGCCACGATCCCCCGACGAACACGCGCCCTCCCGGACGCCGACGTTCCGGGCGGTCAGAGGTCAGGCTGAGGTAGATCTCGCCTCGCACACCGTGTGTGCGACCGAGCCTGCCGATTTCGAGAAGACCGTCAGGCCGGTTCATTCATCGAGGAAGTCGACGTCGACATCGACGCCATCGCGGCTGGCAGCCGCGCGCACCACGGTGCGGATGCTTTGCGCAGTGCGACCACGGCGTCCGATGACGCGGCCGAGGTCACCCGAGCCGACACGAACCTCGAGGAACACCTTGTCGTCGTCTTCGCGGGCATCAACCGACACCGCCTCGGGATCGTCGACGATCGAGCGCACGACGTGTTGCAGAACCGCCGTGGCCGTGGGTGCGAGGATCAGGTTCGAGCCGTTGCTCACTTGGCGCTCTTCGAAGCGGTGAACTGTGCCCAC
>CAZKVD010000063.1:0-10168 GCA_964556145.1 uncultured Bifidobacterium sp.
GCGAGGAGCCCCGGGACGACCTCACATCGGTCATCGCCAATGCGCTGATCGAAGGACAACCGCTGACCGACATCCAGACGGTCTCGTACTACGTGATTGCGGCAACGGCCGGGCACGACACCACCTCCGCTTCCATGGCCGGGGGTCTGCAGGCCCTCATTGAGCATCCCGAACAGATGGAACTCTTGAAGGCCCGTCCCGAACACATCTCGACGGCCGTCGACGAGATCATCCGCTGGGTGACTCCCGTGAAACACTTCATGCGCACGGCAAAGGAAGACGCCGAGGTGGGCGGCAAAGTGATCCGCGCCGGCGAGAGTGTTCTTCTCTCCTATCCGTCGGCCAACATGGACGAGTCCGTGTTCGATCATCCCGAACGCTTCGACGTCACCCGCAGTCCGAACAAGCACCTCGCTTTCGGCTTCGGGGTGCATTATTGCCTCGGTGCGCTGTTGGCACGGATGGAACTCCGGGCCTTGTTGACGGAACTGATACCGCGACTCGACCATGTCGAGCTCGCCGGTGAGCCGGCGCTCATGAAGACGCTGTTCGTCGGCGGGCTCAAGCGCCTTCCGATCAAATATTCGGTACGAGCCGCGTGACGTCAGCTCGGCCCAGCGAGGCTTCCAATGGGGCCTTTGGGGTATTGCGCCTGCAAGCTTTCCGACTTCTCTGGCTGAACACGCTGGGCTTTGTACTCGTGCAATCCACCCAACGATTCGCCTTCGTTTGGTTGATCCTCGAGCTCGGTTCCAAGTCCGACGTGAGCGGGCGATTGCTCTTCGTGATGGGACTCCCTGCGCTCTTCATCTCGTTGCCCGTTGGCGTCGTGGCAGACCGCCTCAATCGGCGCTTCCTTCTGATGTTCAGCCAGGCAGGTGCCTTTGCGATCACGCTCACGACTGCCCTGCTTGTGTCCTCCAACCGAATCACCACCACCTCCGCTACTGCATGCGCTGCGGTTCTCGGCCTCTTCATCGCAATCGGGCAGCCCGTTCGCACAAGCATCGTTCCGACACTTGTACCCCAGCAGCACCTGATGAACGCGATCATCGTCTCGGTCGTCGCGTCGAACCTTGCCCTCATCTTTGGCCCGGCGGTTGCAGGTCCGGCGATCAGTCGCTGGGGCATCGAGGGCGCTTTCTGGGTGCAGGCGGCGCTGTACGCGGTCGGCTTCTGCACCCTCGTTCCGTTGCGACTTCCTCCTCAACAGATCCGTACAGAAAAGCCCAAACTACGCCACGAACTTTCCGCCGGACTCGGCTTCATTGTCGGACATCGTGAGATACGAGTTCTCTTCATCCTGCTCATGGGAAGCGTCATCTTCATGATGTCGCCGTGGATGGTTCTTGGTCCCCAGTTCGCTCGCGAGGAAGTCGGCGCGACCGGTGGATCCGCCACGTTCCTCTACACCATGCTCGGCTTCGGACAATTCGTCACTTCGATGTGGCTGTTGCGCAATTCCCACCGCGTGAAGCAAAAGGGGTTGTGGTTCATGTTCGGCCTCACGGCCGGCGCGTCGGTGCAGATTCTCATCGGACCAGCGCCGTCTTACGTCTCACTTGCCCTGATCCTTTTTGCGTGGGGCTTGACCGGAGGCTTTTACCTCAACTTGAACCAGACGCTCTTGCAGCGCCACGCCCCTCCGGAGGTCATGGGACGGGTCATGGCGGTTCACAGCCTGTTGATGGTCGGGCTTGCGCCGATGGGAGCTCTCGCCATTGGCTATGCCGCGCGGCATCTCCATTCGTTGCCCGAGACAATCTCGGGTACGGGGGCAGCAATGTTGATTCTCGTTCTTGTCGTCCTGTCGACACAGCGCAATTTCCGCAAGTTGTCCTGACTTCACGTCCCCCCAACGGGACACCTATCGTCGACCCCATGTCCGAATCACCCGTGTGGAGTGCCAACCCCGCCGACATCGAGCCGATGATCGCAACGAATCCGAACATCAAGGGCGAAGTTCACGTCCGTATTCTCAGTCGTACGCCAACCGTCCTCGAGAACACCTTTCCCCCGAACACATGGCTCGGTCGACACGTTCACGCATCGGACACGCTCTACATCATCAAAGAAGGCGAGTTTCACATCGAGGGCGAAGGCGTGTTCCGTCCCGGTGACGTACGGTTCGTTGCCAAGGGGCACGCATACGGGCCCGAGTGGGCCGGACCCGACGGTGCGAAGTTGCTGATCGTTGCGGTCAACGGATCTTTCGGGACCGACTGGCTGTAATCACGGCTCGACATGGAGCCACAAAGTGTCGGCGTCAGAGCGTGGGTTGGCTCGCGATGCGCAAACGACAACTTTGTTTCCCGAATGCAAAAGCCCTTGTGATCGCGCGGCGTCGAGAGCACGCGGAATCGCTTCTTCGATTTTCGGGGGACGATCAACCACCAGGGGAACGACTGCGCGTAGCGGCGCAAGCGAACGGGCAATTGTCGCATCGGGAGTCGCCGCGATGATTTCGACACCGGGACGACACGAGGCCAACAAGCGCGCGCTGTAGCCCGTATATGTCAGCGCCAGAATTGCATCTGCGTCGATCCGCTTGGCAAGAGCGCTGGCGGCTGCGGTGACCGCGGCAGTTGCCGGATTGGCATCGGCAAAAAGATTCGGCAGGGACATGTCGGCTTCGGCACCCGAGCAGATGCGCGCCATTGCGCGGACTGCCCCGGCCGGATCATCGCCAACGGCCGTCTCGCCCGACAGCATCACAGCATCGAAGCCGTCACGCACCGCGGCTGACACGTCGGCGACTTCGGCACGCGTCGGTCGCGACGACGAGATCATCGACTCCAGCATCTCGGTTGCACAGATTGAGAACTTGCCCCTCTCGATCGCGCGTCGTGCCATTCGACGCTGCACGGGCGGCACGTCTTCGTAGGGAATCTCGACACCAAGGTCACCTCGTGCCGCCATTACGCCATCGCAGGCCTGCAGGATCTCGTCGAGATTCCCGAGAGCCTGGGGACGCTCGATCTTTGCGACAACGAGGCCGACATCACCCATCAGTCGACGGACCTCGACAACGTCGGCAGCGGTTTGAACGAACGACACCGCAACGATTTCAACCGACTCGTCTCGGGCTACTGCAATGTCGGAGAGATCCTTCGACGACAACAGGTCGCCACCGATCACGGTGTCGGGCAGATTCACACCTTTTCCGCGCGCCAGATCGCCACCGTCGACCACGCGAACGGCCAACCCCTCGTCGGAAACCGACTCGATCACCGAGGTGATTCGACCATCGTGCAACAACAGCCGTTGCCCGACGGCCAAACCGTTGCGACCCGCCCCACGCAGCACGTCCTCCAGCCCCAGTTCCGAAAACGAAAACGAGGCGACGTCGCCTTCGTGCAAGGTCCGGGGTTCGCCACCGAAACGCATTTTTGGCCCCTGAACATCGACCAGGACTCCGCACTGCGGAGCGACCTTCCGCACGAGGTGAATCGACTCACGAAGGGCTTCGGTCGACAGATGCGAACAATTCAGCCTGAAGACGCTGGCCCCGGCCTGGACAAGTTCGAAGACGCCTTGCTCGGTCGCCGAGGCCGGGCCGAGGGTGGCGATGATCTTGGTTGTGCGGGTCACTTTTTCCTCCGCTGAGCGAATCCAATGCGAGAATACGGTATGGCTCTCGCTCGCACCGCCACCCAAACGATCGTCACACTCGACCTCGAGGGTGTCCTCGTACCCGAAATCTGGATCGCAGTCGCCGAGACAACGGGCATCCCCGAGTTGCGTCGTACAACCCGCGACGAACCCGACTACGACAAGTTGATGCAGGGTCGCCTCGAAATTCTCGATCGGCACGGACTCACCATGTCGGCAATCGAAAAGGTCATCGCGGGACTTTCACCACTCGAAGGTGCCAGGCGGTTCCTCGACGAATTGCGCTCCCTCACACAGGTACTGATTCTCTCCGACACTTTCGAACAGTTCGGTCGACCCTTGATGGCACAGCTCGGCATGCCGACATTGATCTGCCATCGCCTCGTGGTCGACAACGATCGGATCGTCGATTACGAATTGCGTCTCGACGACCAGAAGCGACGTGCCGTCGAGGCGCTGATTGCCCTCAACTATCGCGTCATCGCCGCCGGAGACTCGTACAACGACACGGCGATGTTGGGCGCGGCCGAACACGGCTTCCTCTTCCACGCACCCGACAACGTGAAGCAGCAATTCCCCCACTTTCCCGCACTCGATACTTACGACGACCTTCTCGCCCGCATCCGCGCGGTGCTCTGAGTCCGCCATGACCAACGTTGCGCGTGAGCTGTGGCGGGTTGTCGAGCCCTTCCACCAGGTTGCCTATCGGTCGCCCGAAGCCACGGCGGCCTACGAGGCGCTCGGCCTGGCCGTGGGGCCCCAGCAGTACTTCGCCAACCGTCTCGCGGTTCTCGGCCCCATCGGGCCCACCACCGCATCAGCCGTGCTCTACGGCTTCAACCCCACCTACGTTGCAACGGCCGTGCCCGCCATCTGGACGGTCACGTCCCCGCAGGCCGTTTGTACGGCCCGTCAGAGCGCCGCTCGGGCCTGTTTGGGTCGAATACTGCCTGAGATCGCCGTCCTGCCCCTGACGGCCGAACTGGCCGAAATCGCCCGACGTCTGGTTCTGGCGCTTGATTTCGCAAACAGCCCCATCGGGGCAGCCTGCCTCGACCAGCCCTACCCCAGTGACCCGATCAGCGCTTTGTGGCACTCGTGCACGGTCCTGCGCGAGCACCGTGGCGATGCCCATTGGCGTGCAACTGCAGCGAATGGCATCGACCCCGTGGAATGCCACATCCTTCACGCCGCCGACGGCGCCATGCCCGAAGATCTTCTCCAGCGCGTCTCGGGCTGGGACGATGCCGCATGGGACGAAGCCAAACGGCGACTTGCTGCGCGCGGCCTTGTCGATGCGTCGACGAAGGCACTCCGACTCACGCCAGATGGCCACGTCGCCAAACGTGCCATCGAATCGGCAACCGACGCGCACGCCGACAAAGCGATGGAAGCAATCGGCGTTGAAAACGTCCTTCACATGCGCGAAGAAATGCGACCGTGGATCGACGCCATCATGAACGCCGACGTCATCGGTGCATGGAAGATGCGCGAGGCGTTGTGGCGCGACGAGTGATGCGGCATCGCTCGAGCTAATTGCGCCCGAGGATTCCCCCCAACACGCCACCGGCGCCGGGTTGGCTGGTCGGCAAGACCGACGAAATCCAGCCGATCAACTCTTGAGGGTTGCGCGTCTGGGTCCACACGCGACCCGGTCCCTGGAAGTCGAGTACGAGGCCTTCACCGCTCTTGAACATCTGCACGATGCCGCCGGTCGCCTTGCGGATGCTCATCGACACCGACGCCTCGTAGGCGACCATGTGACCCGAGTCGACGGTGATGCTTTCGCCCGCAGCGAGATTCCACTCTTCCAGGCCCCCATAGCAACCGAACACGACCAAGCCGTCGCCCTCGGCGCGAAGGATGAAGCCACCTTCCGAGCCGAACATGTTCTTGAAGCCACCCCATTGGGTGTCGAGAACGACCGATTTCTCGTTGGCCAACCAGCTTCCACGCGAGATGAACAACGGCATCGCACTCGAGATTGCCTGCACCGTCATGTCGCCGGGCAGACGAGCCGCCACGTCGACGAAGCCGCCCGACGCCGGAGCCGTGTAGGTCGACACGAAGAGGCTCTCGCCGCCGAGTGCCGCACGCTTCAGCGACTTCATGACGCCACCCTCGGCCTTCGCCACAAGATTGACACCGGTCGACATGGCCATCATCGCGCCCGATTCGACCTGCACTGCCTCACCGCCAGCCAGCTGAATACGCGCGACGGAAAAGGACGGGTTTTGACGAACTGTGACCTGCATGGGGCCACTCTACGAAATTTGTGTCGAAGGGGGGACTTGAACCCCCACGCCCTTGCGGGCGCCAGCCCCTCAAGCTGGTGCGTCTGCCTATTTCGCCACTTCGACGTGGTATCCAGAGCCTAACTGCGCACTCTGGGGGTGCCAACCGAGATTGGCGTTGGGTGCGTGTTACTCGGCGAGCAACATTGCGAGCGCGATCACCGTGAGGAACCACGACAGTGCAAGCACGGTGGTGATCCGGTTCAGGTTGCGCTCGGCCGCGGCGGACCCGAGGGCCGCGCCTCCGCCTCCACCGAACATGTCGGAGAGACCGCCACCCCGTCCGCTGTGCAGAAGGATGGCGACGATCATGGCCAGCATCGACACAACATTGATGACGACGGTGAGGATCGTGATGAAGTCGCGCACGGGGTCTGAGCCTACTGCGCAGCCTCGGGGAAATGACAGGCAACGAACCGCCCGGAGGGGTCGGACATCAATGCCGGGGCCTCGTTGGCGCAGCGATCCGTGGCCTTCCAGCAACGGGTGCGGAACCGACATCCGCTGGGCGGGTTGACCGGCGACGGTACGTCACCCTCGAGCGTGATGCGCGTGCGCGCCTTTTCCTTGTGGGGGTCGGCGACGGGCACGGCCGACAGCAGCGCCTTGGTGTACGGATGCCGCGGATCGCCGTAGATCTGCTCGACCGGACCAACTTCGACGATTTTGCCCAGGTACATCACCGCGACTCGATCGGCGATGTGTCGCACGACCGACAGGTCGTGAGCAATGAACAGATACGCCAAGCCCAGCTGACGCTGCAGGTCTTGCAGCAGGTTGATGACGCCCGCCTGCACGCTGACATCCAGTGCGGACACAGGCTCGTCGAGAACGAGGAGTTTGGGCTCGACCGCGAGCGCACGCGCGATGCCGATGCGCTGACGCTGACCACCGGAGAATTCGTGCGGGTAGCGATTGCCGTGTTCCGGATTCAGGCCGACCATCTCGAGAAGTTCGGCGACGCGCTCGGCCTCACGTCCGGCCGCCAACCCGTGCGTGCGTAGGGGCTCGGCAATTGTCTGGCTGACCTGCATGCGCGGGTTCAACGATGCGTACGGGTCTTGGAAGACGATCTGCATCTCGCGGCGCAGTGGCCTCATCTCGCGTGCCGACAGCGACGTCAATTCCCGACCCGCGAAACTGACCGAGCCCGACGTTGCCTTCAACAGCTGAAGCACACTGCGGCCCGTGGTCGACTTGCCGCAACCGCTCTCCCCGACGAGGCCGAGAGTCTCGCCGACTTCGAGGTCGAACGACACATCGGAAACCGCCTGAACCGAGCCAATGACGCGTCGCACGACGCCAGAAGAACGAACAGGGAACTCCTTGACGAGATTCCGCACTTCGAGCAGAGCCACCTATGCCACCCCCTCGCGCGTGAAAATATCGCGACGATCGGCCATGGCCTCGATCTCCGAAGCACGGTGACACGCCACCCCATGCACAACGTTCGCACCAACCTGTTCGGGCTCGGAATCGTTGCACTTTGCGACGGCAAGTGGGCAACGGGGAGCGAAAAGACATCCCGAAGCAATGCGCATCAACGACGGTGGAGCGCCCTTGATTTGGTTCAGACGACGACCGTGGCTGTTCTCACCGGGAATCGCCCCGAGAAGACCGATCGTGTACGGCATTTTTGGTGCGTCGAAGACTTCCTCGATCGTTCCGGATTCGACGACGCGGCCCGCGTACATCACGAGAAGTCGATCGGCCAGCCCGGCAAGAACGCCGAGGTCGTGGGTGATGAAGATGATGGCCGTGCCCGTTTCGCGTCGGATTCGCTGAAGCGTGTCGAGAATCTGGGCCTGCACCGTCACGTCGAGGGCCGTCGTGGGTTCGTCGGCGATCAACACCTCGGGGTCGTTTGCAATTGCCATCGCGATGACCACCCGTTGGCGCATCCCACCCGAGAATTCGTGCGGATACGAGTCGAAACGATCATCGGGGTTGGGAATTCCGACGAGACGCAACAGATCAACGGCCTTCGCACGAGCCTCGGCTTTTTTCACCTTCTTGTGGGCCCTGATTGTCTCGACGAGCTGCCAACCCACCGTGTAGACCGGGTTCAGCGAAGTCATCGGGTCCTGAAAGATCATCGCGATGCGCTTGCCCCGAATTTCGCGCATCTCGGCCGGAAACCGGCCGACGACTTCATCGTCACCCACACGAACCGAACCGCTTACTCGAGCGGTCTTGGGCAACAGTCCCATGATCGCCAGATTCGACACCGACTTGCCGCAACCGCTTTCGCCGACGATGCCCAGAACCTCGCCCCGGTGTAGATCGAAGGAGACGCCACGGACTGCGCGAACCACTCCGTCATCGGTGGGAAATTCGACCGAAAGGTCACGAACCTGCAGCAGCGCTTCGCTCATGCCCTGACCCTTGTCTGTTTGGGATCGAAGGCATCGCGCAGGCCGTCACCGACGAAGTTGACGCTGAGACAGATCACGATGATGAAGATGCCGGGGAACCAGAACAGCCACGGCCGGGTCTGGAATGCAGCCTGGTAATCACTGACCAACAAGCCGAGCGACGAATCAGGGGCCTTCACACCGAGACCGAGGTACGACAAAGCCGTTTCGACGAGAATCGCTCCGGCAATCGACAGCGTTGCAGAGACGATGATCGGCCCCAGGGCATTGGGGAGAATGTGCCGGAAGATGATCCGACGATCCTCGACGCCGATTGCCCGTGCGGCCTCCACAAATTCCTTTTCCCGCAGGGACAGGAACTCGCCGCGAACAATGCGCGCGGTCCCCTGCCAACTGAGAACTCCGAGGATCAAGGCCAAGAGCCACCACGAACCACCGCCGTCGAATTGCCACGCGATGCAACCGGCGAGAACCAGCAGCGGAATCGTCAGCAAAAGATCTGTTACCCGCATGATCACTGCATCGACCCAGCCACGGAAGTAACCGGCGATGGCCCCCAACGTCACACCGATCGTTGTCGAGAGAACGGAAACAACGAGCGCGATCAGAATTGATCGCTGTGCCCCGCGAAGTGTGAGGGCAAGCATGTCCTTGCCCAGGGAATCGGTACCGAACGGATGTGTCCACGACGGACCCTTGGACAGATTCGCGGTGTCCCGCTGAAGGTAGTCGAAACGCCAGATGAACTTTCCGAAGATCGACGCCAGGAAAATGATGAGCAGCACCACAAGACTGACGACGGCCAACCGGTGACGGAAGAAGCGCCTCAGGATCGTGCGCCACTGCGAACGAACCTCGACCGCGAATTCGGCATCGTGTGATTCGATGATGGCCGCCACGTCAGCTCACCCTGATCCGCGGGTCAAGGATCGCGTAGATGATGTCGGCGATGATGTTGAAGATGATCGTGGCAGTCGCAGCAATCATCACGAAGGCGAGCAATCTGTTCGGGTCGGGCGAGGGATTCGCAAGCGAGTCGAGGAAGAAATCACCCATCCCGTTCCACGCGAAGACTCGCTCGGTGATGACCGCACCTGCAATCAAGCCACCCCAACTGAGGGTCGCAATGGTGGCGATGGGAATCAACGCATTGCGGAAGGCGTGCCGCAGAATGACGCGTGATTCCGAGATTCCCTTGGCGCGTGCGGTGCGAACATGGTCGGCATTCAACTGCTCGAGCACCGAGGCACGCATGTATCGGCTGTACCCGGCATACGAAATCGTGAAGAGCACGATCACGGGCAAGAGGCCGTGACCCACGTAGCTCCACAGACGCGAAGGGAAAGTGTCCGCAAGGTCACGAGGCTGAGACCCGAGCGTTTTGACGAAACGGCCGTACTCGCGATTCTTGAAGTAGAAGGTGGCCGACAACATGGCCAGTGCAGTCACGCCGAGAGAGATTCCACCCCACTTCAAGCCAGCCCCGGGCTTGGCGAGACGCAGTTGTTCGCGTTTGCGACCGATGAGGAAGAAGGACCCTCCGAAGAATGCGGTGATCACGACGGCGAAACCCAGGGAGATACCCGGATTCTCGAGCCAATCGTTGAACTTGATGGCGCCAAAGACCTTCAGAAGGTTGGCGAACCAGAAGACGGGAAGCGAAAAGAACAAAAATGAAATGAATGTCGTCGAGTAGTCGAAGCCCGAGTACTGACGCACACCGCTCACGATGCCGATCATCAAGCCGATGGTGAGGGCAATCAACTCGGCGATCAGTACCAGGCGCAACGTGTACTTGATTGCCGACCACAACTGCGGCCAGACAGGCCGGTTCTTCATGTCGGTGCCCATGTCGCCCCTGACGAACTTCGAGGCCCAATCGGTGTA
>CAZKVD010000064.1:0-2234 GCA_964556145.1 uncultured Bifidobacterium sp.
GTTCTTTGCCCCACCGAGAGCCTGCACTCGCTTGCCGTTGCGGGTGCCGGTTTCGTAGATGTACTTGGCAATCGGGGTCGAACCGACGAAGGACACTGCCGAGATGTCGGGATGTTCGAGCAGTCGGTCGACGGCCACCTTGTCACCGTGGACGATGTTGTAAACGCCATCGGGCAGGCCGGCCTGCTTCAGCAGCTCGGCGACGAACATCGTGACCGACGGGTCCTTTTCGCTGGGCTTGAGTACGAAGGTGTTGCCGCAGGCAAGCGCGGTCGAGAACATCCACATCGGCACCATTGCCGGAAAGTTGAACGGCGTGATGCCGGCAACGACACCGAGGGGCTGACGGATGTTGTACACATCGACCCCGGACGACGCCTGCTCGCTGTACGAACCCTTGAGGAGGTGCGGAACTCCACACGAGAATTCGATGTTCTCGAGACCGCGAGCAACCTCGCCAAGCGCGTCGGAGAGAACCTTGCCGTGCTCGATCGACAGCAACGCGGCGATTTCCTTGCGGTTGGCATCGACCAGTTCGCGCAGGTTGAACATGATCTCGGCACGGCGCGACAGGTTGGTGGCGCGCCATGCCGGCAGTGCGGCCTTGGCGGTGGCCACCGCGCGGTCGATTTCCGAGATGTCGGCAAAGTCGACCTCGGCTTGGACCTCGCCCGTTGCGGGATTGAACACCTTGCCGGATCGGCCCGACTTGCCTTCGAGGACCTTGCCGTCGACCCAGTGGGAAATGCGCTTCATGTCGTGTCTCTTCTCTCTACGTTCGTTGTGGGGGAGCTTGGTTGGTTCGGATCAGTGCAGGTACTGGCTGAGGCCGCGCTTCACGTACTTGCCGTGACCCTTGCGACCGGTGAACTTGTCGTTTTCCATCACGATCATTCCGCGCGACATGACGGTGTCGACCTTGCCGTCGATGACGGTGCCCTCCCAGGCGCTGTGGTCGGTGTTCATGTGGTGCTTGTCGTTGATGCCGATCTTGGTCTTCGCCTTGGGGTCCCACACGACGATGTCGGCATCGGATCCCGGGGCGATGATGCCCTTCTTCGGGTACATGCCGAACATGCGTGCCGGCGTGGTGGAGCAGGTTTCGACCCACCGCTCGAGGCTGATCTCGCCGAGAACGACGCCCTGGTAGATCAGTTCCATGCGGTGCTCGACACCGGCAATGCCATTCGGGATTTTCGAGAAGTCGCCCATGCCGAGTTCTTTCTGATCCTTCATGCAGAACGGGCAATGGTCGGTGGACACAATCGCCAGTTCGTTCATGCGCAGGCCCTTCCACAGATCGCTGTGGTGGTGGCGATGGTCGTGCTTGGAGCGGATGGGTGGGCTGCACACGTACTTCGCACCCTCGAAGCCGGGCTGGGCCAGATGATCTTCGAGCGTCATGTACAGGTACTGCGGGCATGTTTCGGCGAATACGTTCAGGCCCTCGTGTTGGGCCTGGGCGACTTCGTCGAGTGCCTCGGCGGCCGACATGTGCACGATGTACAGCGGCACGTTGCCCGCCACCTTCGACAACACGATCGCGCGGTGTGTGGCTTCGCCTTCGAGCAGGCTGGGCCGGCTAATCGAGTGGTACTTCGGGTCGGTTTCACGACGCGCAAGGTGTTGTGCCACGAGCACATCGATCGCGATGCCGTTCTCGGCGTGCATCATGATCATCGCGCCGTTGTTGCTGGCCGTTTGCATTGCCTTCAGAATCTGGCCGTCGTCGCTGTAGAACACGCCGGGGTAGGCCATGAACAACTTGAACGATGTGACGCCCTCGTTTTCGACCAGGTAGGTCATGTCGGCCAGCGATTGATCGTCGATGCCACCGATGATCTGGTGGAAGGCGTAGTCGATCGAGCAGTTGCCCTCGGCCTTGCGGTGCCACGTGGCAAGGCCCTGTTGCACGTTCTCGCCGTAGCGCTGCAGCGCCATGTCGACGATCGTCGTGACGCCACCCCATGCCGCAGCATTGCTGCCGGTCTCGAAGGTGTCGGACGCTTCGGTTCCGCCGAAGGGCAGTTCCATGTGCGTGTGCACGTCGATGCCGCCGGGGATGACGTACTTGCCCTTGGCATCGATCGTGCGGTCGGCCGTCACGCCCATCGCTGCAACCTGTCCGGGTTGGAAGATTGCGGCGATGGTTTCGCCCTCGACGAGAACGTCGCCGGCGCTGAGGCCGGTTGGGCTGATGATGGTGCCGTTGACGATGAGTGTGCGTGCCATGT
>CAZKVD010000064.1:2244-9659 GCA_964556145.1 uncultured Bifidobacterium sp.
CGGTCGCGGACCTGTTTGATTTTGTCCATGTCGAGGTCGCGCACGATCAGTTCGTGCTTGTACGGGTCGCCCACTTCGCCGACGAACTTGCCCTCGGGATCGACGAAGTACGACTGGCCGTAGAAGTCGTTCTCACCCAGCGGTTCGATGCCGACGCGGTTGATCGCCCCGACGTAGTACATGTTTGCCACGGCCGATGCGGGCTGTTCGATGCGCCAGATGTATTCGGAGAGTCCACGGTGTGTGGCCGACGGGTTGAAGACGATCTCGGCACCGTTGACACCGAGTGCACGCCAACCTTCGGGGAAGTGGCGGTCGTAACAGATGTACACGCCGACTTTTCCGACGGCGGTGTTGAACACGGGATAGCCGCCGTTGCCGGGCTTGAAGTAGTACTTCTCCCAGAAGCCCTTCACCTGCGGGATGTGCTGCTTGCGGTACTTGCCGAGGTACGTACCGTCGGCGTCAATCACCGCAGCGGTGTTGTAGTACACGCCGGGCTGAACGATTTCGTACATCGGCAACACCAGCACCATGCCCAGTTCCTTGGCGACCGCCTGGAAACGCTTCGTTGTCGGACCATCGGGGATGTACTCGGTGTACGAGTAGTACTCGGGTTCCTGCACCTGGCAGAAGTAGGGCCCGTAGAAGAGCTCTTGGAAGCACATCACCTGTGCGCCCTGCTTCTTCGCCTCGTGGGCTGCCGCCTCGTGCTTGTCGATCATCGCCTCTTTGGTGCCGGCCCAATCGGTTTGCAGCAGTGCCGCTCGAACTACGTTCGCCATCTCGCGAACCCCTCCCTCGGAACGTTTCGTCGGGGGCTTTACGCTTTGTACAACCCCCCGCGGGTCATAGTAGTGACAGAAACAAGTACCCAGAAAAGGGGGTTCACGGGTGAACGAAAACGCAAAACCGCCGAAACAGTTGAACCTCTCGGCAAACGCAGAACGGATCCTTGCCGAGCCGGTGACGGGGACGCTGTGCATCGCCGACGGCTCGGGGATGCCCAACGCGACACCCGTGTGGTTTCTGTGGCGTGACGGAAAAATACTCATCAGCACGCACGCCGGGCGCCAGAAACACGTCAACGCTCTGCGTGTCGGGCGTGGCT
The DNA here is from genome assembly GCA_964556145.1 of uncultured Bifidobacterium sp. Classification (GTDB taxonomy): domain Bacteria; phylum Actinomycetota; class Acidimicrobiia; order Acidimicrobiales; family Ilumatobacteraceae; genus F1-20-MAGs119. The sequence goes on from CAZKVD010000064.1 coordinate 3,356, forward strand.
CGTTCAGCGTGATCGACCCGCAGAATCCGTCGCATTACATCGAACTGCGCGGACCACTTGCAGTCACCAACGACCCGGAATTCGCCCTGCGCGATGAAGTCGTGCGCAAGCACGGCCACCCCGACGGGTCGGCGTTCGATCCGGCAACCGCCGTACGGGTCGTCATCGCCCTCACCCCCGAACGGGTCTTGGGGCGCCACTGACCGGAGTTGGCGGCTACTTCTTCTTCGATTTTTCGGCGGCGCGGCGGGCCTTGCGCGCTGCGCGCTTTGCGGCCTGGGCCTCTTCGTCGACAACCCGCAACTGCATGGCGGGGCTCTGCGAAACCGGAAGCGCGAAGCGCTCGTCGGCGGCGATCAGTTTTTTGAAACCCTGAAGCGAGAGCGAGTACTGGATGGCCATCAGTTTCGTGACTTCGAGGCCGAACTTTTCGACGACGTCGGGAAGGATGGCCTGGAGATCCTCGAGTGTCGGGTCATCGGAAGCCGAACCAAGAACTTCGATGCAGTGGCGCGTGCAGGGTTCGCACAGAACGACACAGACGTCACCGGCGCAACGCCTGCGCTGTGCGCCGTCGCGGATTCTCTCGGCGAGTGTTGATTCGTGCTCGTAGGCCTCGGCACCAAGGCCAGCCACCTGGGCCAGCACATCGCGAAGTTCTTCATCGAGGGCGAGTGCCGAAGCGGTGAGTTGATCGTCGGTGAGCGCAGCAAGTGCATTCACGAAACGGCGTTCGAGGAGGATCGATTCGCGGGAGGTTGTCACGGCGCAAGTGTACGCAGGCGCGCGGTGCGCTGGTAGTTTCGCGGCGTGAGCGTGCGCATCGATCCGGCGCAATTGGCAAACGTGGTTTCGCGTCGTCCGTTCGCATACGTGGTCACCGCGTCGGGTGCCGAGCAACCACATCTGCGCGCAGTGGTTGTTGCGCCGGTGGGTGAGTGGTTCGTGACCCGGGTCGGATCTCAAACGACCGACAATGTCGCACGAACTCACGGCGTCACTTTGTTGTGGCCACCGCTGCCGACATCGGAATGTCGGGAACAATTCGACGATCACTCGGTGATTGCCGACTGTGAGGCAACCACCGAGACGATCGAAGATTCTTTCCAGCTTCGCGCCCGGCCCATCACTGCTGTGTGGCATCGTCCCGCGCGCTGAGCGCAACGACTGATGCGTTCCGTGCCTGAGGCGCGGAAGAGGGACGAACGAGCTGTTATTTAAAGCGGACGAACGTTGTGGGCTTCGACGCCCTTGCGGCCTTCGCCGAGTTCGAACTCAACCGACTGGCCCGAGACGAGCGTGCGCCGACCGGTCCCCTCGATGTTGGAAAAGTGGACGAAGATGTCTTCGCCATCCTCGCGGGAGATGAAGCCATAGCCCTTCTCATCGTTGAAGAACTTGACGGTACCGATAGGCATTAATTTCTCGTTTCTCGATTACTTACGTGGATGAGCGTATAACGGTGTTTTCAATGTGAGAACCCGAGGTCGGATCTTTTTGACTTTTGTCAATCGGAGACGAGTGCCTGTATTTCGCTCACCGTGACGGGAACCACTCGAGTCGTTCGTCGGTTGGGAAGGCGCCCGGCCCCGCCCCTGTTGGACTTCCACGAAATCACCCACTCGATCGACACCGAGGCGCGGGCACCCCTGACGGCATGGCGGTAGGTGTGCATGCAGGGCCCGACGGCCGAATCGCCCAGCTTCGGGTTCCAGGCCACGCCGGGGCCGGCGCAGAAGAAGCGCCCTCCGCGTCGCGTGTGTGGGTCGTCGGGGTCGACGATCAACTTGACCGGTTTTGCCGTTGCGCGCACCACGAATGGTCCGGTGGGTGTTGGAATCCAGACGCTGACGGTCACGGTTCGCCAGGTCGACGGCGACACCCACCACCACATCGGCAATGAAACGACCCCGCGGTGTGCCGGTGGGGACGTGCCAACGAGTGGAACGGGAATCAGACCGAAGGCGTACTTCGAGGCCTGGCTGGCCATGGTCGAATCGGAGACTTCGGGAACCCAGTGGTACGACAGGTCGAATCCACCGTTGATCGACGTTGATCGGCACACCCGCACGTACCAGCGGTAGGTGACGCCGTCGCGCTTGGCGAACGACCAAGGTCGGTACTTGTCGTCGCTGATGACGGTTGTGCGCCAACGACACGAGCTCGTCTCGAAGTCATCGGGTTCACCGACGTTGACGCCGGCCATCAGTGTTCGTCCGCTTCCACCGACGTCGATGTCGATGTCGGAATTCGACGGTTTGTCTGCCAGAACCTGCTGCGCAGGTGACGCAAACGCCGAAAGAACGGCAAGCGGGATGATCGAGGCGATGCAGCGTCGCAGGGGACTGGAGAGTGGTGTCATGAAGCGGCCCTTTCGGTCGAAGCCCCACCCCTATTGGGACCGCAGTTGATGGTCGATGCGTTGTTTGTCGCGGCGACGATGTGTAAGGACTTCCGTCGGGTTGACGAGGACGTCCGTCCTTTGGTTCGGAAGCATGGCACGTTCACGTCTCAATGTGTGCGCAAGACGGGTAGGCTCTCGGGGCCCCAAAAACGGCCATATGCAGCATTTCTCATGACCGCGACCCACCCCGACATCCCCGAGGAACAGGCGTTCATCGACCACGCCTACGAATGCCTCGAGCAGAGCCGCACCGATGCATGGAAGCTCCGCGACCTCAGCGAGCCCGGCCTCGGGGGAACCTTTCAGGCCCGGTACGAACGCGACGTGTTCGACGAGGCGTTGATCAACCGTTTGACACAGCTCGACCTTGGTGATGCCGCCCTCGTCTTCGGCCGTATCGACCGCTACGCCGAGAGCCCCGACCGGGTCGAGAGTTTCCACATCGGTCGTCTTGCCGTGGCCGACCAGCAACGTGAACCGGTTGTCATTGACTGGCGCGCCCCCGTGGCCGAGCCGTTTTACCGCGCGACCGGACGCGACACCATGGGCTTGGCGCGCCGTCGTCACTTCGCGGTCCAGGGACGCCAGTTGCTCGGAATCGAAGACGAACTGTTCGGTGACGGGCACATCGGTATCGGCCACGACGACGGACTTGTCGAGAGCTCCGCCGGCCTGCGGGGTTACAGCACGTTGCTCGCCGCACTCGAACGTGGCCGCACCGGACAACTCGGCGACATCGTCGCCACCATCCAGTCGGAGCAGGACGAGATCATCCGCTCACCGCAACCCGGTGTACTCGTGGTCCAAGGCGGACCGGGTACGGGCAAAACGGTGGTGGCTCTGCACCGCGCTGCATACCTTCTCTATACGTACAGGTTCCCACTCGAGGACCAGGGTGTCCTCGTCATCGGACCCAACCGCGTCTTTCTTCGCTACATCGAACGCGTGCTGCCGAGCCTCGGCGAAGCAGGCGTTCAGCAGGTGGTGCTGGGGGACCTCGTTCCCGGGGTGACCTACGGTGTGCGCGACTCGTGGACCGCTGCGCAGGTCAAGGGTGACTTGCGAATGGCAAAGGTTGTCGCGAAAGCGGCAAGCGATCGTGAACGCCCACTGAAGGAAGAACTGCGACTCCCGTTCCGTTCGGGCTACGTGCGCATGTCGCCTGAAACAACGGCCGAAATCGTGCGTGGTGCGCGTCGGCGCTACCGCCGACACAATGCTGCGCGCCGTTGGGTCGAGAATGAAATTTTGTCGGTGCTCGCCGCATCGTGGCGTGAACCCGGTGTGTCGAACAGTGAGATGCGTGAAGCCGTGCGTATGCACCCCGACTACCGCATTGCGCTCGAGCGCATGTGGCCGGTACTCACACCGGCTGAATTGCTGAACGATCTCTACGGCTCGAAGGGATTGCTGCGTCTTGCGGGAGAGAAATATCTCGACGAACACGAATACATGTCGTTGTACCGACCGCGCGTCAGCAACATCGACGATGCGCGTTTCAGCGAACACGATGTGGCGGTGCTCGACGATGCATTCGAAGTTCTGGGTCCTTTGCCCCGGCGCGCGGGAAAGATCGACGAGAACGACGAGATTCGCACCTACGGTCACATTGTCGTCGACGAGGTGCAGGACCTCACCCCGATGCAACTGCGGATGGTCACGCGACGATCACTCAATGGTTCGATGACTGTTGTCGGCGACATCGCCCAGGCAACGGGTGCGCTCGCTCCTGCATCGTGGGACGACGTGCTCGCGCATCTGCCCGACCGCAAGGAACCGCGCGTCGTCGGGCTGTCGGTCGGCTACCGCATCCCCGGATCCATCATGAAATTGGCTGATCGCGTGATGGAGGCGGCTGCCCCCGGACTGCGCGCGCCGCGTTCGGTTCGCGAGGGTGGCACGCCACCCGAGTTCGTGTCAGTTGCCGCGGTCGGCTTGGCCGACGCGGTTGCCGACACGACAAGGCGACTCATGGGGGAACTCCCGGGTGGAAACGTTGCCGTGGTGTGCCCCGATGCGATGGTCGAACATCTTTCGGCACACCTCACGTCATCGGGCATCGTTCATGGCAAGGCCACCGCAAGCGCACTCGACACGGGTGTCACCGTGGTGCCGGTGAGTTTGGTCAAGGGTTTGGAACTCGACGGTGTCATCGTTGTCGAACCGAGCGACATCGTCGACGACGAAACCATGGGGCTGAGGGCGCTGTACGTGGCCTTGACCCGCGCGACGCAGCAGCTTGCCGTGGTGCATGCACGCGAGCTTCCGCTCTGCATGCGCTGAGCCGTGTCACCGGCCTGCATGCGCCGACGCGTGTCAGCCGTTGTCGACGATTGGTTCGATTGCCAGACCGAGGAAGCGGGTTGCCTTGTCGGCATCGGCCGGGCGCTTTCGCTCGACCGAACTCGAGTACAGGTTGACGAGTCGCTGAAGCTCTTCGTTCTTGTCTTTGCCGAGGTCTTCGATTTGCGGTGTGATTGCCTGCCACGTGGCGCGAATGTCGGCCAACTTGGCGCGGGCCACGGACATTTCACCCGTTGCCACGTGGTTTCCCAGCCCGCTGCCGATTTCGATCAATTGCTCGAAGAGTTCGGTGACGGTGCCGCGCGGAATCGTGGTGGTGGTCGAAGCAGGTGACGTGCTGGTGGTTGCGCTGGAGTTGTCGATCGTCGTTGCGCAACCGGATGCAAGGGTGACGGTCGTCGCAGCGAGGATGAAGATGCGAAGTTTCATCAGCCCGCCGCAACAACCATGAGCTTGGACGATGCGTACGCATCGACCGTGACGTTGTTGCCGTTGACCGACACGACGACGCTGCCGTCGGTGTTCGTTGCGCTGACGGTTCCGCGACGACCCGGCAACAGTGCCGACGTTTCGAGGAAGTCGAGGAGCCCCGGTGTGAACTCGAGTGTCTCGGGGATGCGGGCGACGGTGAAGTCGTTGCCGGTGCGGATGTCGGCAAGCGGAAGCGCAGCTTCACCAACAAAGCCGGTGCCGGGGATCGGGTTGCCGTGCGGGCAGGTTGATGGATTGCCGAGAACGTTGACCATCGCCGACTCGACTTCGTCGGACATCACGTGCTCCCACTTACCGGCTTCACGGTGTGCGGTCGCCCACGACAGACCGAGAATGTCGGTGAGGAAGCGCTCGGCGAGGCGGTGCTTCCTCACGACGCTGACGGCAAGTTCGAGGCCCGCCTCGGTGAGGCTGATGGCGGTGCCATCGGTGCGCAGCAAACCTTCGGCCTCCATGCGCTTGACCATCTCTGACACCGATGGACGCGACACCGACAGGCGGTCGGCGATGCGCGCCTGAATGACCGGAACGTTGTCCTCGTGGAGTTCGTAGATGCATTCGCAGTACTCCTCGAACGCTGGATGGTGTTCTCCGGGATGCGGCATGAAACCGAGCCTAATGTCCCCACCTCGGTGGACGTCTTGTCGCACCCGTCAATTAGCGTCACGTTCGGTGCTCGATTCATTCCGCCCCGCCGTTGCCGAGTGGTTTGCGACGTCGTTCGCCAGTCCCACTGCCGCGCAGTCGGCGGGTTGGCCGCGCATTGCTGCGCGCGAGCACACGCTCATTTGTGCGCCGACGGGCAGTGGCAAGACGCTGACGGCGTTCTTGTGGTCGATCAACGAACTCGTGTCCACCCCGCCTCCGGCCGCGGGCGAGCGAACCCGTGTGCTGTACATCTCGCCTTTGCGCGCTCTTGCCTTCGACGTCGAGAAAAATCTGCGCGCACCACTGACGGGAATCGCACTTGCTGCCGAGCGCATGGGTGAAACGTTGAATGACGTGTCCGTGGGTCTGCGAACCGGCGACACGCCGACACGAGAGCGCGCAGCGATGCTGCGACGACCGCCCGATCTTCTCATCACCACCCCCGAGAGCCGGTTC
>CAZKVD010000065.1:0-9521 GCA_964556145.1 uncultured Bifidobacterium sp.
CGCAGCGACAAGTGGCACAAGGAAATGTCGCCGGCGCCGGGAAAGACCGAAGACCCGCTCACTCAGCCGCGTCCGGGTCACGCCGATCTCGCCGGCATGCAGAAGTACGGCTTCGACGATGCACGCGATGTTCTTGAACGCGCCAGTGCGCGCGAAACCGCGGCGCGTGTTGCGGCCGGCGCGCTGGCAAAGTTGTTGCTGCGCACGATCAATGTCGAGGTCATCTCGCACGTGATCCAAATGGGAGACGCTCGTGCTTCGCTTGTCCAGCGGCCAACTGCAGCCGATCTGGCCAAAGTCGACGAAAGCCCGGTGCGATGCTTCGATGCGTCCTCCGAGGCGGCGATGGTCAAGGCGGTTGAAGACGCTGCACGCGAAGGCGACAGCCTCGGTGGAGTCGTCGAGGTCATTGCGTACGGGGTTCCCGTTGGTTTGGGTAGCCACGTGCACTGGGATCGGAAAATCGATGCCAACCTCGCGCAGGCGATCATGAGCATCCAAGCTGTCAAGGGTGTCGAGATCGGTGATGGCTTCGAAGTCGCGGGTCGTCGGGGGAGCCAAGCCCATGACCCGATCGAATGGGACGAGTCCACCAAGTCGTACAGGCGTCTGTCCGCGTTGGCCGGTGGTACCGAAGGCGGTATGACAACCGGAGAGCCTGTCATCGTGCGTGCCGCAATGAAGCCACTTGCAACTTTGAACCGGCCGACCCTGCAGACCGTCGATACGGTCACGAAAGAATCAACCGTGAGCTTCAAAGAGCGCACCGATGTCACCGCAGTGCCCGCGATGGGCGTGGTTGCCGAGACAATGGTTGCGCTCGTGCTGGCCGCCGAGGCGCAGCGCAAGTTCGGCGGAGACTCGGTCGCCGAGTTTCAGCGCAACTGCGAATCGTTCCTCGGGACCTTGTAACCATGGCCGCACCGCACATCGTGCTGGTCGGTCTCATGGGGGTGGGCAAGTCATCGGTGGGCCGTGCGCTTGCGCGCGAGACAAAGCGACCGTTCATCGACACCGACACACTCATCGAGGCTGCCGAGGGTAGGACGATTCCCGAAATCTTCCGTGCCGATGGCGAAGCTTCGTTTCGCGACATCGAGCGTCGAACCCTCGAGCGCGTTCTTTCCTCCGGCGAGCCGTCGATCATTGCCACCGGCGGTGGTGTGGTTGAAACCGAAGCGTGCCGCTCGATGCTGCATGCGGCGCGCGACGCGGGGGCGATCGTCGTGTGGCTTTCGGCGTCGGTGGCCACCATGGTTGAACGAACGAGTCGATCAAACAACAGGCCGTTGCTCGAGGGCGATCGCGGGTCCGTGCTGGAATCGCTGGTGGCGCGACGCAGCGACCTTTACCGAGACGTGAGCACCACGAAAATCGACACCGACGGCAAGGCCGTGACACGTATTGTTCGTGAAGTGATGAACATGTCCCAACGGTCGGTCGCAGGTGGCTCGAAACACCGGGTGCACGTCGCGCTTGCCGAGCGCTCGTACGACGTGGTCGTCGGCTCGGGCGCGATCAGCGAGTTGCCGGGACTCGTGCCCCAAGGTGTCAAGCGGGCCGTCATCGTCTCGCAGGTCGGGGTCCCCTCGATTCCCGAACTCGACCTGCCCACGCAACTGGTACACATTGCCGACGGCGAACATTCAAAGACGCTCGCCACGATCGAAGACTTGTGCCGCCAATTCGCACGTTTCGGCCTGACACGCAACGACCTCGTCATCGGAGTCGGTGGTGGCCTTGTCACCGACGTTGCCGGCTTTGCGGCTGCGTCGTGGCACCGCGGAACGCGGGTGGTTCATGTTGCCACCACGTTGTTGGCGATGGTCGATGCTGCAGTCGGCGGCAAAACCGGAGTCAACCTTCCCGAGGGCAAGAACCTCGTGGGTGCGTTCTGGCAGCCGTCGGGCGTTGTGTGCGACACCAACTGGCTTGCAACCCTGCCCGAGCGCGAAATGCGTTGTGGTTGGGGAGAGGTCGCCAAGTACCACTTCCTCACCGGTGACGATCTTTTGTCGATGCCGACCGATGAACGCATTGCGCGTTGCGTGCAGATCAAGGCCGACATCGTGGCCGAGGACGAGCGTGAAGGTGGTCGTCGTGCGCTCTTGAACTACGGCCACACGTTCGGCCACGCAATCGAGACCGTCACCGGGCACCGTTTCGCGCACGGTGAAGCCGTCGCGATCGGAATGATCTGCGCCGCACACCTCGGTCGAATTCTGGGTCGTATCGACCAAACGCGCGTTGATGCGCACTACGAAGTTCTTTCTGCGTACGGCCTCGAGGCAACCCTGCCCAATGATGTCGACCACTCGGCATTGGTCGATTCGATGTGGCGCGACAAGAAGGCCACTGCGGGGCTCGTCTTCATTGTTGATGGTCCGAACGGTCTCGAGTCGGTGCAGGGTGTCGACCCGGCAGTCGTCTTGGAATCCCTCGCCGCGGCCTCTGGGGTACGGTGAGGGCATGGCTCGACGACGCGTTCTGTTGTTGAACGGTCCAAATCTCAACCTCTTGGGCACGCGTGAGCCGGCCGTTTATGGCTCGGCAACCCTCGCCGACCATGTTGCAACGGTCGAAACCGCGTGCGCTGCGCTCGGCTGGTCGCTGTCCCACTTGCAGTCGAACAGCGAGTCCGAACTCGTCGCGGCAATCCACGCGGCCCGCGGGTCGAACGATGCGATCATCATCAATCCCGGTGCGTTCACGCACTACTCGTGGGCCATCCACGATGCGCTGGCGGCTTTCGAGGGCGCGGTCGTTGAAGTGCACCTTTCGCAGCCCTTGAAGCGCGAATCGTGGCGTCACACAAGTGTGGTGGCGCCGGTGGCAATCGGCACCATCGCCGGGTTCGGGGGCGTCGGTTACGGCCTGGCCGTCGAGGCTCTCGCGCGGCACTTCTCCGACTCGAAATAGGACGCGATCCGCGTGCTGCCGCTCCACGTCGATTCGCGTGGTCCGATGTTTTCTGCACGCTTGGCCGCTGCGGGCGTCGGAGGTGCGGTCGTCACGTCGGCGGTCAACCGAAGGTGGCTAACGGGTTTCACGGGCAGTGCCGGGATGCTCGTCGTTTCAGCCGAGGCCGGATCATCGATGGTGCTCGTCACCGACGGCCGCTACGTCGAGCAAGCAACGAGGGAAACCATCGCGGCAAAAGCCGATGTGGTTGTAGTCGAGCGCCGCTCGCAGGCCGACCTTCGCTCGGCGGTTGCGGCCCACATGGCATCGATCGCGGGTCGCAGCGCACGGTGGGCTCTGGAAACCTCCGACATCTCACTTTCCGAGTTCGACCAGATCCAGGCGGCATGCGACGCGGTGAACGTGGACTTCGATCGCTCGCGAATCGACGATGCTTCCGGAATCTTCTCTGACCTTCGGCGTGCGAAGTCGCCTGCCGAGGTCGAGCGCATCGCGCTCGCGGCGCGAATCGCCGATCTTGCTCTCGGTGAGGTTGCGCCGACGATCAGCGCCGGAGTCGCCGAGGCCGAGATACGCGATGCGCTCGAGGCCGCGATGAGACGCCACGGCGCCGACGACGTCAGTTTCGCAACGATCGTCGCTGCAGGCGACAACGCAGCATTGCCGCACCACCAGCCTTCATCCCGCGAGGTGCGGGCGGGGGAAGCCGTTGTCATCGATTTTGGCGCCTTGGTCGAGGGGTACCACTCCGACATGACACGCACGTTCGTCGTCGGGGGCCCGGGTGCCGACGAAATGCTCGAACGTCATGCGGTGGTTCGCGCATCATGCGAAGCGGGAGTGGCGCGGGTCGCGCCGGGCGTGGTTGCAAGCGAGGTCGATGCAGCGTGTCGCCGGGTTCTGGCCGTTGCCGGCTTGGAACGCGAGCTCACGCACGGAGTCGGGCACGGGGTGGGCCTGCAGATCCACGAGGCGCCTTGGGTCAATGCCCGCTCGCAGGACGTTCTGCGGCCGGGTGACGTGGTGACCGTCGAGCCCGGGGCGTATCGTGTGGGCTTCGGAGGCGCCCGGGTCGAGGAATTACTTCTTGTCACCGACACGGGTCACCTCGTACTCAGCAACAGCCCGAAGGAACCCACATGCCCGCCATTTCCACCAACGACTTCAAGAACGGAATGACCCTCGAACTCGAGAACGGTCTCTACACCGTCGTCGAGTTCCAGCACGTGAAGCCGGGCAAGGGCGGCGCCTTCGTGCGCACCAAGTTGCGCAACCTGCGCAACGGAAACCTCCTTGAAAAGACCTTCAATGCCGGCATCAAGGTCGAGCAGGCGATTCTCGACAAGCGCGACATGCAGTACCTCTACAAAGACGGCGACGACTTCGTGTTCATGGACACCGAGTCCTACGAGCAGATGAACGTCCGTCCCGTGGCTCTCGGTGACACTGCCAACTACCTCGTCGAGTCGGCAATGGTCATCATGGCCATCTACAACGGCGACATCGTTGGCGTCGAAATTCCCGCCAGCGTCGAACTTGAAATCACCGAGACCGAGCCCGGCATCCAGGGCGACCGGGTGTCGGGCGCGCGCAAGCCGGCAACCCTGCAGACCGGAAAGGTCATCCAGGTTCCGCTGTTCGTGAACATCGGCGACCGGGTCAAGGTCGATACCCGCACCGGCGACTACATCACCCGCGTCTAGATGTCGACGCTCGAAGCCGCAGAGGCGCGCGAGCGTGCCCTCGTCCTTTTGTACGAAGCCGAGTCACGCGGCGTCACCGTTGGCGACGTCGTTGCCTCGGAAGTCGTGGCACCTCCGGCGTTCGCCGTCAGCCTGGCCTCCGGCGTCGAGGCCGGTATTTCTCGATACGACGGGTTGATCTCATCGAAGGCACGCGGTTGGCGTCTCGAACGGATGCCGATGATCGACCGGGCTGTCCTGCGCCTCGCTCTTCACGAACTCGCCGAATGCCCCGATACGCCCACGGCGGTCATTTTGAACGAAGCCGTCGAACTGGCCAAGCGCTATTCGACCGAAGATTCGGGTCGTTTCGTGAACGGTGTGCTCGCCGCGTTGGTGCCCGAAGTTCGCTGACTGCTAACGTCAAAAAACAACTAGACGACCGTCAAACGGGTCCCGTGAGGCCCGAACGGAAGGACACATGGCAAGTAACAACGACGCAGCATGCGTGCTGCCCGCGGATCAGGTGAGGCGCGCGATCAAGCGCATTGCCCACGAGATCCTCGAGAATGTTGCCGGTGGGGGTCGTCAATCGTTCGTCGTAATGGGTCTTGCCCGCGGTGGGGTATGGATTGCCGATGCGCTGACGCAAGAAATCGCGTCGATCGATCCGAATTCAAACGTCCTAAGTGGCTCTCTCGATGTCAGCATGTACCGCGACGACCTGGCTTTACGGCCGACGCTTCCCGCCAGTGCTTCCCACGTGCCGTGTTCGCTCGACGGTGTCGAAGTTGTGCTTGTCGACGACGTTCTCTACACCGGACGGACCGTGCGCGCAGCGCTCGATGCGCTGATCGAATACGGCCGACCCAAGGCCGTTCGTCTTGCTGTCTTGGTCGACAGGGGTCATCGGGAGCTTCCGATTCGCCCCGACTTCGTTGGCAAGAATCTCCCGACACATCTCAGTGACGAGGTGTCGGCAACCCCCGACGGAGTCTTTGTGAACGCGGGGAGTCGGCCGTGAAGCACTTGATCTCGCTCGACGACCTCGACGCTGCCGACATCGCAGGGTTGCTGTCGACGGCCGACCACATGGCAGAAGTGCTCGAGCGACCCCAGCCCAAAGTTCCGGCACTGCGTACCAAGACGGTGTGCAGCCTGTTCTTCGAGGACAGCACCCGGACACGCTTGTCGTTCGAGACCGCCGCCAAGCGCCTCTCGGCCGAGACGCTCACGTTCAGTGCGTCGTCGTCGAGTGTGAACAAGGGTGAGAGTCTCCGCGACACTGTCGAGACGCTCGCCGCCATGGGTGTCGACGCCTTCGTCGTGCGCCACAAGACCGCGGGGCTTCCGCAGTCGATCACGAAGTGGTGTGATGCACACGTCGTGAATGCGGGGGATGGTGCGCACCAGCATCCGACACAGGGTCTTCTCGATGCATTCACGTTGTCGCGGGCAATGGGTCGCGGGAACGATTTGTCGGGTGTGCATGTCGCGATGGTGGGCGACATTCGCCACAGTCGGGTTGCGCGCAGCACGATCCGCGCTCTGCACGTTCTCGGTGCAAGCGTGACGCTCGTTGCCCCGGCGTCGCTCTTGCCGGCGGCATTCACTGGTTCAGATTCAGTTCCCGATGGTTGGCCCGTTTCGGTCAGCCACAGCCTCGACGACGTCATCGGCGACATCGACGTCCTGTACCTGCTTCGGATGCAGCGCGAACGCATGGACAATGCGTTCATCTCGTCGCCCGGCGAATACTCGGCGCACTATGGCCTCACCGACGCCCGGTTGGCGGCAATGCGCAACGGTGCGTTCCTCATGCACCCGGGTCCGATGAACCACGGGATCGAGGTCGCAGTCGACCTCGATTCTCTCGCGGGTCGTGGCATCACGAATCTCGTCACCCGGCAGGTCACCAACGGCATCGCCGTTCGGATGTCGGTGCTCTTCACTCTTTTCGGCAGCGGATCGGAGGAAATCGATGGCCAGTGATTTGGGTTCGGTTCTCATCACGGGCGGAACCGTGATCAATGGGTCGGGAGACCTGCGGGCCGACGTGCTCGTGGGCGACGGAAGAGTCGAGCGCATCGCGCCCGACCTGGATGCGGCTCTTCCCGCCGAAAGTGCTGGTGGGCCGCGGCGGCTCGCTGCCGATGGGTGTCTTGTTTCGTCGTCGTTCGTCGATCTGCATACGCACATGCGCGAACCCGGCAGGGAGGAATCGGAGACAATCGCCACCGCGTCGCGTGCAGCAGCACTCGGCGGATACGGCGCATGTGTTGCGATGCCGAACACGGATCCTGCCCAGGACAACGTCGCCGTTGTCGAGTTCGTGCGACTGCAGGGTGAACGTGCCGGCCTCATCACGGTGGCGCCGTCCGGGTGCATCACTGTCGGACGCAACGGCACGCAATTGGCTCCGTTCCATTCGTTGGCAGCCGCAGGCGTGCGGCTGTTCACCGACGATGGAAACGGAGTGCAGGACCCACTCATCATGCGCCGTGCTCTCGAGTACGCGCGTGAGCTCGACATCACCCTTGCCCAGCACTGTGAAGTTGCCCGCCTCACCGAGGGAGCGGTCATGCACGAAGGGTGCTGCTCATCGCGCCTTGGCCTGCCGGGGTGGCCAGCGATTGCTGAGGTTTTGATGTTGCAGCGCGACATCGAGCTTGTCCGCGAGACGGGAGCAAAAATGCATTTTCTGCATCTTTCGACCGCACGTAGTGTGGAAATCGTGCGTCAAGCAAAGAACGATGGATTGCCGGTGACGGCCGAGGTGACCCCACACCACATCAGTCTCACCGACGAGAAGCTCAGCAGCTTCAGCACGCTCTACAAAGTGAACCCCCCGTTGCGCACGATGGAGGACATCGAGGCACTTCGGGACGGACTCGCCGACGGAACCATCGATGCCATCGCCACCGACCACGCACCGCATGCCCAACACCTGAAGGATCAGGACCTTGCTGCGGCACCGCCGGGGATGCTCGGCCTTCAGGCGGCTCTCGGCGTTGCACTCGGTTTCTCGGGTTCTTCGCCACGCCGCCTCGTCGAGGCAATGTCGTGGGCGCCTGCACGAATCGCGGGCCTCGACGATCACGGTCGGGACATCGCCGCCGGTGGGCCCGCCAACATTGTGGTTTTCTCCACCGAGGGCACCTGGCGTCAGACGCCCGAATCAATCGTCAGCAAGAGCACGAACAGTCCGTACTTCGATGTCGACCTTGTCGGTGGAGTACGTCACGTGTTGCACCGTGGTGAAGTTGTGGTTGCAGGGGGAGTCGCACAGTGAGCGGAATCATCGAAGGTGCACTGGTTCTCGCCAACGGCGAGGTTTTCGAGGGTGAAATCATCGGCGCGATCCCGTCCGACGGAGTCGCGGCGGGTGAAGTGGTGTTCAACACCGCCATCACCGGGTACCAAGAAATCGTCACCGATCCGTCGTACGCCGGTCAGATCATCACGTTCACCCAGCCCCACATCGGCAACTACGGCATCACTCACCTCGACAACGAGGCAAGGCGGCCCTTTGCGCGCGGCATTGTCATTCGCGAGCTTGCGCGCCGTCACAGCAACTGGCGTGCCGTAGAATCGTTGTCGGAAAGTCTCGGGCGCTGGGGAGTGCCCGGCATAGCCGGCATCGATACGCGTCGCCTCACCCGCGTGCTGCGCGACACGGGCGCGATGTCGGGAGCGTTCGGCACTGCGGCAATCGACGTGCTGCGCGAACGGGCAAATCGCGAGCCCGGCACGTCGGGGGTCGACCTCGTCGGTGCAGTCACGGCCTCGGCCGCGTACCAGGTGGGCAGCGGTCGGTTCAATGTCGTCGCCTACGACTTCGGCATCAAGTCGACGATTCTCACGTGTCTCTCGGAAATCGCAACCGTTCGCGTTGTTCCGGCAACGACCCCGGCCGACGAAGTGCTTGCGATGTCGCCCGACGGCGTGTTTCTCAGCAACGGCCCGGGTGACCCCGAGATGGTGAGCGATGCGCCGGCCTCGATTCGCAGAATCATCGATGCGGGCGTGCCGTTGTTCGGAATTTGTCTTGGTCACCAGTTGCTCAGTCGTGCCATGGGTGCGCGCACCTACAAACTTCCCTTCGGTCACCACGGTGCAAACCACCCTGTGCGCAACCTGGCAACCGGCACCGTCGAGATCACCAGTCAGAACCACAATTTCTGTGTCGACACCACCCCGATCGATGATCTCGTCGAGGTCACACACATCAATCTCAATGACGGCACGAACGAAGGCATGCGCGTCAAAGACGCGAGGGCATTCAGCGTGCAGTACCACCCCGAGGCAGGCCCGGGTCCGCACGACAGTCGGTACCTGTTCGCCCGCTTCGCTGAACTGATGGACGGACGCTGATGCCACGCCGCAACGATCTTTCGAGCATTCTCATCATCGGCTCGGGCCCGATCGTCATCGGTCAGGCCTGCGAATTCGACTATTCGGGCACGCAGGCGTGTCGCGTGCTGAAGGACGAGGGCTACCGCGTCATTCTTGCCAACTCGAATCCGGCGACGATCATGACCGACCCCGACTTCGCCGACCGCACCTACATCGAACCGCTGACACCCGAGGTCCTCGAGAGCATCATCGAGCGCGAGCGACCCGATGCAGTGTTGCCGACCCTCGGTGGCCAGACGGGTCTCAATCTCGCGATGGAGTTGTTCCGGCGTGGCAAGGTTGGTGTGCCGGGAACCCCCGAGCTCATCGGCGCGAACGCCGAGGCCATCGAGACCGCCGAGAACCGCGAGCGTTTCAAGGAGGCAATGATCGAAATCGGTCTGTCCGTTCCGCGCAGTGGTTTTGCCCATGACATGGTCGAGGCCCGACGTGTTCTCGAAGAAATCGGTCTGCCGGTCATCATTCGTCCCGCCTACATCCTCGGCGGCCGCGGCACCGGGA
>CAZKVD010000066.1:0-9511 GCA_964556145.1 uncultured Bifidobacterium sp.
ACAAGAAGCTCGGCATCATGTACGGCGTCGTCGCGATGTTCTTCTTCATCGTCGGTGGTGTCGAAGCGTTGTTGATCCGACTCCAACTCGCTGCGCCGGACGGCAAGGTTCTCAGTGCCGACGTGTACAACCAAATGTTCACGATGCACGCCACGACGATGGTCTTCCTCTTCGTCATGCCGATGGCATCGGCATTCGCCAACTACTTCATCCCGCTCCAAATCGGCGCCCGTGACGTTGCCTTCCCGCGCATCAATGCCTTCGGCTTTTGGTGTCTCGTTGGCGGTGGCATCATCGTCAACCTGTCGTGGTTCCTCGGCGGAGCAGCCGATGGTGGTTGGTTCATGTACGCGCCGAACTCCGGCCCGGTGTTCTCACCGTCGCACGGCGTCGACTTCTGGGCACTCGGCCTGCAGATCACCGGCATCGCGTCCCTCACGGGTGCGATCAACCTGATCGTGACGGTGCTCAACATGCGTGCGCCGGGTATGAGCCTCATGAAGATGCCGGTGTTCACCTGGTTGCAGCTGGTCGTTCAGTTCCTCTTGCTGTTTGCAGTTCCGGTCATCACGGTGGCACTCTTCCTGCTCAGCTTCCAACGCAACTTCGGAGCCACCTTCTTCGACGTCTCGGCGGGGGCCGACCCACTGCTCTGGCAGCACCTCTTCTGGATCTTTGGACACCCCGAGGTGTACATCCTCATTCTTCCCAGTTTCGGCATCATCTCCGAGGTGCTTCCGGTCTTCGCAAAGAAGCCGCTTTTCGGATACCCCTTCGTGGTCTTCTCCGGTGCTGCAATCGGCTTCGTCGGTTGGGGGGTGTGGGCTCACCACATGTTCGCATCGGGCCTCGGGCCGGTATCGGTTGCCGTGTTCTCCATCGCAACCATGGCCATCGCGATCCCAACGGGCGTCAAAATCGTCAACTGGACCATGACGTTGTGGGGCGGAAAAATTCGCTTCACTGCAGCCATGCACTTTGCAATCGGCCTGATCGTGCTGTTCACGATTGGTGGTTTGTCGGGCGTGACCCACTCGGTCGCGCCATCCGACACTCAGCAGACCGATACGTATTACATCGTTGCGCACTTCCACTACGTGCTCTTCGGTGGCGCCATCTTCGGTCTCTTTGCCGGCTTCTACTACTGGTGGCCGAAGATGTTCGGCAAGATGCTCAACGAGCGTCTCGGCAAGGCCAATTTCTGGCTCATGGTCATCGGTATGAACATGACGTTCGGTCCGATGCACATGATCGGTCTCCAGGGCCAGCCACGCCGTATGTACGTGTGGACAGAGGCCCGCGCGGGCGAAGGATTCTTCAACATTGCGTTCTGGAACCGCATCGCCACGATCGGCTCGCTGATTCTTGCGGTCGGCGTTCTGTTGTTCCTCATCAACGTGTGGAAGACGGCCCGCAGCAAGGAAGTTGCACCGCTCGATCCGTGGGACGCACGCACCCTCGAGTGGATGACCTCGAACCCGCCGAAGGAACACAACTTCGACGCCATCCCGACGGTTCACCACCTCGACGAGTTCTTCCACCGCAAGTACGCGCAAGACTCCGCAACGCACGAGATCAAGCAGGTTGCGACGGCCGAAGATCTCTTGCGTGAGCAAGAGGCGAACGCCGACAAGCACATCCACATGCCGTCGCCGTCGTACTGGCCGATCGTTCTGGCCGGTGGCTTGCCGATCATTGCGCTCGGCATCATCTATTCGATCCCGGTCGCCATCGTGGGCGGTTTGGTCGTCGTCCTTGCCATGTACGGCTGGTCGCTCGAACCCTCGACCGCACCCGATACCGACTTCGATCCTCCGTCCTCGGAGGATGGCACGAAGGAGCTGGCTCCCCTTGGCTGACACCGCAGTTCACCACGCCGAACACGGCCACCACTCCTCCACGGGGTTGTCCAACAACAAGTTGGGCATGTGGCTGTTCCTCGGATCCGAGTGCCTCCTCTTTGGCGGCCTCATCAGCACCTACATGATCTACCGCGGTCGTGTTGGTGAGGGTCCACGTCCCGGAAACGTCTACGACATTCCGTTCACCTCGGTCAGCAGCTTCGTGTTGCTCATGAGTTCGCTCACGATGGTTCTGGCCGTTGCTGCAGCGCAAAAGCGTGACGACCGCGGCACAACCTTGTGGTTGACGGTCACCGGCCTCCTCGGCGCCACGTTCGTTGGTGGCCAGGTGTACGAGTTCACCGCGATGTACAACGAAGGCCTCGGCTACACCACGAGCCTGTTCGGTTCGGCGTTCTACACGCTGACAGGATTCCACGGCGTCCACGTCACCGTCGGTGTCATCATGTTGCTCTCGTTGGTTGCCATCATCAAGCGCAGCAACGTTCCCGGCGACAAAGCCGAAGTTGTCGAGCTTGTCGGTCTCTACTGGCACTTCGTTGACGTCGTGTGGATCATCATTTTCACGCTCGTCTACCTGATCCCGACCTGATCAGAACATTCACGTACGAGAGGTTTCTCACATGACCACGACCACCGCAGAACACAGCGAGCACACCACGAACGGCGAGCATGCCGAGCACGGTTTGAGCATCGCGGGCTACGTCAAGGTGGCCCTGATCCTGGCTGCGTTGACCGCCCTGGAAGTTGCGACTTACTTCGTCGACTTCGGACCGTTTTTCATGCCTGTGTTGCTCGTGTTGATGTGCGTGAAGTTCTTTATCGTGGTTTCCTATTTCATGCACCTCAAGTTCGACAACAAGATCTTCAGTTTCATGTTCTACGCAGGCCTCTTCCTTGCCATCGGCGTCTACGCCGCGGCACTTGCAACGTTCAAGTTCTTTTCCGCCTGACACGTCCCCCCGCGGAGGCGCAATGATTGCCGAAGCAGCCAACCCACTTCTCAACCCCTGGCGATTCCAGGCACACCCCGAGGTGTGGTTGCTCGTCTCGTTCCTGGTCGGTGCCTACGTGTACTCAATCAAGGTCATCGGGCCGCGCGCGGTTGTCGATGGACCGATCGTCACGCGTCGCAACATCGCAGCATTTGCCTCGGCAATGGTGATTTTGTTCCTGGCCTCTGACTGGCCGATGCACGACCTTGCCGAGGAATACCTGTATTCGATGCACATGTTCCAGCACATGGCGTTGTCGTATTTCGTGCCACCCCTTGCGCTTCTTGCGACACCCGATTGGTTGTTCCGGGCATTGGTCGGAAATGGACGCGCTTACCGTGTCGTGAGTTGGTTTGCCAAGCCCGTGATTGCCGGGGTGCTGTTCAACGTGATCGTGATGGTGACTCACATCCCCGCAATGGTGAATCGAAGTGCGTCGAGCAGCCCGGTGCACTATTCATTGCATGTTCTCGTTGTCACCACCGCACTGCTGATGTGGATGCCCGTCTGTGGTCCCGCCCACGAACTTCGCATCGGCTACGGCGGGCGAATGATCTACCTGTTCTTGATGTCGGTCGTTCCGACGGTGCCGGCAGGCTGGCTGACGTTTGCCGAGGGCACCGTTTACAAGCATTACGACATTCCGATCCGCGTCTGGGGTGTCTCGGTGCAGACCGACCAACAACTGGCCGGTGCCATCATGAAGTTGGGTGGCGGAATTTTCCTGTGGACGATCGTGATCTACATGTTCTTCCGAAGATTCGCACGCGGCTTCAATGACGAGCAGAGTCTTGTTCGGGACACAACGCTGACCTTCGAAGAAGTCGAGCGCGCCTTCGAAACCTCGCCGCCGGCGCCCGAACCGCAGCGCTGATTCAGCTCCAGCGGAAAGTGCGGGCAGCGAAGGCGGGCGCCAGCACGGCCCACACCATCAATGTGACCCATGAGGCAGTTGTTTGACTGCCGGCCGACATGAGTGCGTCGTTCAGCACATCGGACAGCGCATATGACGGGGTCAGGCGTCCGACTGATTCGAGAACGGACGGCAGCCGGTCGATGGGGAAGAGGAGCCCGCCGAGCAACAACAGCACGAGGTACAGGCCGTTTGAGGCAGCGAGGTTGATTTCGCCGCGCAGATTGCCCGCAAGGCCGAGTCCGATGCCCGCAAAAGCGAACGTGCCCACCACGATCGCGCCAAGCACAAGAAGCCAGTTGGCGCTCTGTGGTGACCAGCCGAGCAGTAAGCCGAGCCCGACAAGCAGAGCCATCTGCACGGCCTCGACACAGGCCACTGCCGTGGTCTTTGCCGCAATGAGGCGTCCGGTGCCGAGAGGTGTTGCGGCAAGCCGCTTCAACACGAGGTACGACCGCTCGAATCCCGTTGCGATACCGAGGCTGACCATCGAGGTGCTCATCACGGCGAGGGCGAGAATCCCCGGTACCAGGGAGTCGACGGGATCGTCGGTGTTCGACGGAAGCACATCGACGGTACCGAAGAAGGCCAACAACAAGAGCGGTATGCCGAGGGTGACAAGCAGCTGTTCCCCGTTGCGGCGCACGAGTGACAATTCCGCCGATATCTGGGAACGAAGCGCGCTCACAAGTCTTCTCCGTTCGTGAGACTGCGGAAGATGTCTTCGAGGCGATCAGCACCAACGCTGAGGTCGTGGAGCGGCAGGGAGTTCGTGCCCAACCAGACCGAAATTCGCGATACGAGGTCGGCGGACATCGATGAATCGCTTGGTGTGAACGCGACGGAGTACTCGTCACCATTCGTGGCCACCTCGAGGCCAATGTGACGGGACAGGGCCGCTGCATCGAGGCCAATTGACGAACGGAACCTCACGCTGCTCCGCGCCGACCTCAGAGTGGCAAGGGTGCTGTTGGCAATGATTCGTCCGTGGTTGAACAGCACGACTCGGTTCGACAGCCGTTCGGCCTCGTCGAGTTCGTGTGTGGCCAGGACGACGGCACAACCTGCAGCCGCCAGTTCGCGGATGATGGTACGGATTTCGTCGCGGCCGTTCACGTCGATACCGGCCGTGGGTTCATCGAGAAACGCGACCCGCGGTCGGGCTGCCAGAGCCAGTGCAAGTGACAAGCGCTGGCGCTCACCTCCCGACAACCGGCGCCACGTTGCAGATGCCCGGTGGGCCAGACCGACGCGGTCGATGAGTTCAGTTGGTGATGCACCACGGTCGTAGAGACGGCAGAACTGCGTGACGGTTTCGGCCACACGGGCGCTTGGGTAGACACCACCGTCCTGGAGCATCACGCCGATCTCGCGATGCAGGGTGGTGCGCTGTGCCCAAGGGTCCATTCCAAGGACCCGTACGGATCCGGAGGACGGCCGTCGGAACCCCTCACAGGTTTCAATCGTGCTGGTCTTTCCCGCACCGTTCGGCCCGAGTACCGCCGTGACCTCGCCGGCGTCAGCGGTGAATGAGACCTCGTCGACCGCCCGAAGAGAGCCGTAGTGAACGCTCAGGTGCTCGACTTCAACTGCCGCCATCGTCCCCCAGCGTATGGGGAGAAGACGGATAGCCTTCCCATCCTGTGATCGACGTTCGACTCCTGCGCAATTCGCCCGAGGCCGTGCGTGCCGCGATTGAGCGCCGTTCCAAGCCCGAACTCCTCGACCAGCTCGACCATGCTCTGCGTCTCGACGCGCGCCTTCGCGACATCGTGGTCGAGCGAGACGACCTGCGTCGCCGCGTCAATGATGTCTCAAAGCAGGTGGGCTCTCTCCGCAAGGCGGGCGACACGGGCGCCGCCGAGGCCTTGATGGCCGAGAGCCGCGAGCTTGGTAGCCGCGAAGCCAACCTCGCAGCCGAGTCCGTTGAGGTCGAAGCTGCGTTGCGCGATGTCATGTTGCGTATCCCGAACATGCCCCACGACGAAGCACCCGATGGAACCGGCGACCACGACAACCCCGTGATCATCGGACCGAACCTGATGCCTGCGTCCTTCGCGGCGTACCAACGGGTTCCGCACTGGGAGACGGCCCAGCATCTTGGAATCCTCGACAACGAACGCGCGGTGAAGATCTCGGGCGCGATGTTCACGATGCAACGGGGCCTCGGTGCAACTCTTTCGCGTGCGTTGTGCCAGTACGCACTTGATTCGAACGCCGATGCATTCGAAGAGATCCGGCCCCCTTCACTCGTCACCTCGGCCACGCTCACTGCCACCGGACAGTTGCCGAAGTTTGCCGATGACGCCTATGCGATCGAACGCGACGATTTGTGGTGCATCCCCACCGCCGAGGTTCCCTTGACCTCCATCTACGCGGGCGAGGTTCTCTCCGACACTCAGCTCCCCATGCGGTTGATGGCGTACTCGTCGTGCTACCGCCGCGAGGCAGGTTCGGCGGGTCGTGATACACGCGGAATGTTGCGCGCGCACGAGTTCGACAAGGTCGAGATCCTTGCTCTTGCACTGCCCGAACAGGCGGCCGAGTTGTTGATCGAACTGCGCAACCGTGCCGAGAAGCTGATCTCCGGACTGGGCCTGCCCTATCGCATCATTGAAATCTGCACCGGAGACATGGGGCAGAGTCATCACCGCAGTTTCGACCTCGAGGTGTACGCACCCGGTTGTGATGCCTGGCTCGAAGTCAGTTCGGTCAGTTGGTTCTCCGACTATCAGGCCCGTCGCGCCGACATTCGTGCCAAGCGCGGGACGCAAAAGGGCACGGAGATCATCCACACATTGAACGGTTCGGCGCTTGCCGTACCGCGCGTGTGGGCGGCAATTCTCGAGAACTTCCGTCAGGAAGACGGAACGGTCATCATCCCCGAAGTTCTTCGGCCGTACATGCGCGGCGCAGAACGAATCGGCTGATCATGAGCCTGCGCGATCGTCGGGTGCAGTACGAAACCGCAGGTCTTGATCTTGCCGATCTCGATTCTTCTCCGATCGTTCAATGGCAGCGTTGGTACGACCAGGCCGCCGAAGGCGGAGTTGCCGAACCGAATGCGATGGTGGTCTCGACGATTGCCGACGACGGTGCACCCGACGCGCGCGTCGTTCTTGTTCGCGCTGCCGACGAGCGAGGGTTGGTCTTTTTCACCAACTACGACAGTGCCAAGGGTCGACAACTCGCGGACGACCCGGTTGCAGCAGCGACATTTGCGTGGCTCGATCTGCACCGTCAGGTTCGCGTGCGGGGCAACGTGGTACGTGTCGGTGAGGCCGAGAGCGATGACTATTTCGCGTCGCGGCCCCGAGATTCGCAGATCAGTGCATGGGCTTCGCCCCAGTCGAGCCCCATCGCGCACCGTGATGATTTGATGAATCGTGTCGCCGAGGTGACGGCGCGCTTCGAGGGCAAAAAGGTTTCACGACCCGACAACTGGGGTGGCTTTCGGCTTCAGCCGGTCGAATTCGAGTTCTGGCAGGGTCGCCCCAACCGTCTCCACGATCGTTTTCGGTACCGACGCAATGCCGACGCGTGGGTCATCGAACGACTCGCCCCCTGAGACAAAGCTCAGGCAGCTGCGATCGGAAAAGTTTGCGCCGCGGCGGCCAGCGCCTCGACAAGGCCCTGGGAGTGAGGATTCAAACCCGGCCCCTCCCAGTCCCAGAAGAGGGGACTCGTGCCGCGCACCCGCGGGGGAAGTTCCAACTGGGCTCCACCGAGGCGGGGCAGGTTGACGGGATTTTTCGGGTGCAGACCGCGTAGTTCCTGGGGGATTGACTCGAGGTCGGTCCGTACGTCGTAGGCGGGGAGTCGGCTGCGGATGTGGTGGCCCACGTGGTGTGCAAGGTTTCGATTGGATCCACCGAGCAACAGCGATGCCCACATTCCCATACGTCCGTAGCCGTGAACGGTCACGACGATGTCGACATGACTCAAAAAATCGGTGAGGCGCTGTGAGTGTTCCGGCGACACCTTCGTCGAGGGGATGTGCCACTCCATACCGACCGGTTGGTGCACGCCGTAGTACGAGGAGTCCGAGAGTTCCGCCGCGGCCCGGGCAATGACATCGGTCATCTCTTCGAGTCCACCTCCGTGGTACGCCATGAAGCCGAAACGGCCGCGCAGTTCGAGAACTTCCTCGACGCCCTCGTGGGCAAGCAGTTGATCGAACATCGTCAGGCACCCGTCTCGTTGTTGGGTCGTCGGTTGCCGAACCGCACCACGGCTACGGCGAAAGCAATGACGAGTCCAAAGACAATCGCGAGCTTCCATGCACCTTGACGTTGCAGGAACGTGGCAACGTCGCTTTGCCACCGTTCGACACGACTCACCAGCGACCCGTAGTCACGTTCGGCGATCGCTGCATACCAGTACCACGTCAAGTAGATGCCGGTCAGCAAGACGAGAACAGCCGATACGCGGTCGAGATGACGCATTCCACTGCGCATGACACGCAACAGGCCACCTTTCGCAAAGGCGAACGACACCGTGAGCGCCGTGACAATGGCACCCATCCCGACGCCATAGAGAACGATGCTGAGAAGTCCCGATGCAAAACCGTGGACGTTGATCGATCCGAGAATGACCGAGGTGAGAAATCCAATGGTGCAGCCGATCGAAGCAACGGCGTACGCAACACCGAAGATGAACATCGACCGGTACGTCCGGGCTTTTCCGCTTGCAATGTTCGGTGTGGTGATGCGGGGCTTCCAACCGGCAAGCATCGCGATGCCCATCACGACCAACGCCATTCCGATGACGATCGATGCATACTTTGCATTCCGCTCGATTGCATTGGTGAAGAGACGCGAGATCGTTCCGACAACGAGAAACAATGCGACGAAGCCGCTCGACGTTGCCAGGCCAACTTTGAGGGCACGTGACAGCGACGTGCGCTGAGAATCATCCGGCCGCGACCCCTCGAGGCCGAGGAAGAACATCAGGTAGGTGGGAAGAAGAACGAAGCCACACGGGTTCACTGCGGCGAGAACCCCGAGCACGAAGCTGTAGGCGAAGTTGCCTTCGAGTGCGATCATGAACCCGCCGCCAGGGGAGCAAGCATCCGGTCGAGGTCGTCGGTTGTGATTTCGCCCGCATGCTGTTCGACGATCGTGCCGTCGCCACCGACGAGGTAGGTCATCGGAAAAGTGCCGACACCGAGTGCCACCAGTGATTTCCCGTTCGGGTCACGCAGTAGCTGGTACGTGATGCCGTAGTCGTCGGCGAAATCGCGGGCAGCCTGTGCGGTGTCACGCGGATTGATCCCGACGATGTCGATGCCGAATTTCTTCTGGGCCCCGACCAGCGCGGGCATTTCGCGCTTGCAGGGTTCACACGTTGAGTACCAAAAGTTGACGAGGAACGGCAGACCCTTGGCATCACCGAGTGTGACCGGGTCTCCGTCGAGTGACTCGAGTTCGATGACGGGAAATACCTTGCCGAGATTTGGGGCATTGGTTCCGATTGTCGGGTCTTGTGCGGTCGAGCCGGGCCGCAGGACAATCACCCCCTCGGAGGAGGGGTCCTCGCCGGCCCGGCTCAACAGCCATCCGCCCGCGACGCTGACAACCAAAACGCCGACCGCCAAGAGGAGGAAACGGCGGCGTCCGGTCACGCGCGTCAGGCTACCGAGGCCGCCAAGTGGCGGGGAATCGGCACTTCGTCCACGGCCACCGGTCGGCGGACGTGTACGGCTGGCCGTCCGCGTGGTCGCTTGTTGGCGACCACGCGGC
>CAZKVD010000067.1:0-9404 GCA_964556145.1 uncultured Bifidobacterium sp.
CTCGAAGAAGGGCACCAAGGCTGCAACCAAGAAAGGCTCGAAGAAGGGCACCAAGAAGGCCTGATCACGATTTCGAATTGACGAGGCCCCGGAGTTGATGACTCCGGGGCCTCTTTTGTTTGTCGAAGAATCTCACTTCGCGCGAGACGCCGTGGAGCGTGTCTAAGCCAGGGGCAAATTTTCGAGGTCGTCGAGGTCTTTCGCGCGTCCGCAGGCAAGTTTGTTTGTCTTGAGGTCGGGAAGTGAAATCACCGGAACTTGAGTTCCATCGATTGTTGTCAAATCGGATCTGCTGGCACAGGCCTCAAACTCGACTCCATCAATGTCTGTCAAAATTTCGATTCGTAGCGGAGCTTGTCCCATGCGCACGACGCGGTCCGGTTCTTCGAAAATCTCCGGGCTCAGGTCGGGTAGGTCGAAGCCGAATGCCCGAAGTGCGGCCACGACACGAACGGCGTTGTCATGACGTCGCGCAATCCAGACGTCCATGTCGGCGGTTGCGCGTGGATAACCGTGCAGGGCCACGGCAAATCCACCAACGAGAAGAAACTCAACGCCGTGGTCGGTCAATGACTTCAAGAACTCGCTGAAGTCTGGCGGAAACTCGATCTGTTCCATAGTTGATCCTGCGGAGTTCGAGGACGTGGCGGATTCGATCTGCGGGAGTCTGGGCGAACCAGAACTCCCTGTCGGCCCGTGCTGCATCGGCGTGGGTGCCGATGACGATCCGCTTCTCCATGAGCAAATTCTACCGTGCCCGACCGAAGCGCCGGAGGTGTCGAATCAGAAGGTGTCGAGCAGCGACATCAGGTTGAGATCGCGGATTGCAGCGCTTGACCGGGCGACCATTGCGCTCATGAATGCCTTGCCACGTTCGTTCGACGGGTCGAGCGTTCCGGAAATGACCGCGACGTAGACCCACAGATACAGAACGGCTCGCTTGTAGTCGTCCCAAGCCTGTTCGCGCGTGTAGCCGGTGACACCGTTGGCCTCGAGAGTGCTGCGCCACAGTTCGACGAGGCGTGCCTCGTTGGTGCGGCACTCGGCGATGTCCATGTTGTGGCTGAGCAGGTAGGCAACGTCTTGGATGCCCTTGCAGCGAAGCGCGCCCTGGAAGTCGATTGCGGCGAGCGCCGAGTGCTCGGACTTGGTGCCGAACATGAGGTTGTCCATGCGGAAGTCACCGTGGATGAGCGTGTACGGGTGTTGAACCAGCCATTGCTGCATCTTCGGAACGGTGTCGAGGAAGCGATCTTTGTTGGCCTTGATTTCGTCGGAGATGAGGTCTCCGAAGATCGACACCATGTTGTCCCAACCCGCGCGGGCACCACCCAACATTGCCTCGGCGTGGATGCCGGGGAAGTGGTACGGGAGAAAATCGAACTCGGGAGTGTCGACCTTTTCCCAGAACGATGCATGGAGCATGCCGAGTTCGCGCATCGCAACTTCGGCGCGCGCGATGCTGCAGCCTTCAACCTGGTCACCCATCGTGTATTCGGACAGGTCTTCCATCACGATGATGAACGATGTTTCGCCCTTGAAGGCCGAGAAGAACACCTTGGGTACGCGCATACCGGCCTTTGGTGCGACGCGCTGGCAGAAGAGAACTTCGCGCTGGTACACGTTGAACGTCGTTGCGACGACCAAGTTGGCCTCGACCTCGGTCGGGTATTTCACGACGACCGACTTCGGCGCGTCTCCTGCGTTGCCGGAGTAAGTGGGCGTGACAACTTCGATGAGGCCGAGCATGCCGACACCCTCTCCGACGGGGCGACGTTGCATGGCGCTGACCGATGCGCTGCTCGGCAGGTGGCCACCCGACTGCAGGGCTGCGGTCAGCCATTCAGCGGTGATGTCGTTGGGTCGGAGCGGATAGTTGTTCGGATCGACTGCCATGGGGTCAAACTAACCTGTGGCCGTGGGGCAAAATTCATTGGAGCAACGGTGGCTGCGCGGCGAAATGGTCGCACTGACGAAGCGGCTCATCGCCCATGTCGAGAACGGCACAACCGACCATGCCAACGACGTGTTCCGTGAGCCCGTTGCGAACTACACCGACCAAGTGAAGTGGGAGCGCGAACGCGAAAGACTTTTCAGGAAGTCACCGCTGTTGCTGGGCCTGTCGGGTGACCTGCCCGAGCCGGGTTCGTACCGCGCGTTGACGATCTGTGACGTACCGGTGTTGTTGATACGTGGCGAAGACGGCGTCGCGCGCAGCTTCGTGAACGTCTGCCGACACCGTGGTGCACCGATCATCGATGACGAGCGCGGCAAGCAACGCCGCTACACCTGCGTCTATCACGCGTGGACGTACGACACAGGGGGTTGCCTCGTCGGGTTGCCGTCAGCCGGGGCTTTCGATGGCATCAATCGCGACGATTACGGCCTTCGACAATTGCCGCTCGAAGAGCGTCACGGAATGTTGTGGGGTGTGCTCACCCCGGGTGCAGTCCTCGATGTTGTCGGGTGGCTGGGTGAAGACCTCGATCGCGAGTTTGCAGGGTTCGACTTCGGGTCGTGCGAGTGGTTCGTGTCGTATTCCATCGATGCCGCGAACTGGAAGTTGGCGATGGACACGTATTTCGAGGCGTACCACTTTGCGTCGCTGCACCGGAACACGATCAATCTCATCACCTACAACGATGTGATTGCTTTCGATGCATTCCAGCAGCACCAGCGCAACGGATTTCCGCGTCGCAACGTTCTGGAACTGCGCGATCGTCCCGAAACCGAGTGGGAACCGCTCGACCACATGTCGAGCATCTACAAGGTGTTTCCGAACGTTGCCGTCACCGTGGCGCCCGAGGCGGTTCTCGTGTCACAGGTGTTGCCTGGTCCCACGGTCGACACCAGCATCACCATTCAGTCGACGTATTCCCGATCGCCGATCGACTCTGATGCGCGACGCGAGGTGCTCGACACGCGGGCGCGCTTCATTCGCGACGTGATCCTGGAAGAGGACTACTTCCTCAACCACAAAATCGGCGCTGGCCTGCGCAGTGGGGCGAATGAACACCTGACGTTCGGGCGCAACGAGCCCGGTCTTCATCACTTCCACCGGATGGTGGAAGAGTTCGCTCACCGGTAGGCGTCGAAGAACTCACGAACGTCGTTGGCGACGAGGTCGGGCTGTTCGGCTGCGGCAAAGTGTCCACCGGCCGGCATGCGGGTCCAGCGTTTGATGTTTGCCACCTTCTCGGCGCCACGGCGCGGAATGAAGATGAGGTCGCCGGGAAAGACGGCCATCGCAGTCGGAGCTTCCATGATGGGCTTGCGGTCGTGCGCGGCAACCCACGGTTCGTTCGTGCGGCCGTAGTACATGCGACACGAGCTCCAGAAGGAACCCGAGAACCAGTAGATGCTGACCAGCGTGGCGAGGTCGTCGAGAGTGTGGGTTTTCTCGACGTCACGGAAGCCCGACGGGGTGAGCGAGTCGCTCCACAGACGTCGACGCTCGATGAGCCATGCAGCCATGCCCGCGGGTGAGTCGTGCATCGCGTACGACAGTGTCTCGGGCTCGATTCCCTGCACCGTGTAGTGACTTGTCGCAGTGGCCATGCGCTGCTTCATCAATTGTGGGTAGTGCTTTTCGTCCTCGTCGTAGTCGTCGGCGGTCAGCGAACCCCGGTCGAGGCCGGGAAAGATCGGCAGCGTGATGTGAGCGCCAAAAATGTTCTTTGCATGCGCATGTGCAAGTTCGCCGGTGACGATGGCTCCCCAGTCGCCGCCGTGTGCTGCGTACTTGGGATAGCCCAGCACCTCGGTCATCAACTTGTTCCACAGATTCGAAACGTCGCGGGTGGTGAGGTGCCCGACGGGAAGAGGTGACGACCAACCGAATCCGGGCAGTGCGGGAACGACGACGTCGAAGTTCGCCGCTGCCAGTCGGTGGGCGACGGGCATGTAATCCCAGTAGGTCCATGGCCAGCCGTGCGTGGTGATGACCGGCATCGGATTCGATCCGCTGCCGCGAAGGTGCACGAAGTGGATGGGCACGCCATCGATGACGACGCGGTGGTTCGGCACGGCATTCATCTCGGCCACCTTTGCCTGCCAGTCGAAATCGTGGCGCCAATAGTGGAGGAAGTTCTCGAGCCAACCGCGCTGCATGCCGTACTTCCAGTCGTCGTTGGCGACGCCGAGCGGATAACGGGTGTTGTCGAGGCGATGGTGCAGGTCCGACACCGCGACGGGGTCGTAGGGGATCTCGAACGGCGTCGCGGTCATCACTCGCCCTGCTGTTTGCGTCCGCCGTATTGGTAGCTGCGCTCGGTGCGTCCACCCGCAACGAGAATGTTCTGACCCGTGATCCAGCCCGCGGCCGGCGACGACAGGAACATGACTGCGGCGCCGATGTCGTCGATGGTGCCGAGACGCCCGAGCGGAATTGTCTGACGCAGCTTTTCGAGCTGGTCACTGATGCCGAGAACGCCGAGGTAGGCCTCGGTGACGACCGGGCCGGGCGAGACGGTGTTGACACGGATGCCGCGCTCGGCCAGTTCGAGGGCGAGGGTCTGCGTGAGATTGATCATGCCGGCCTTTGCGGCGGCGTAGGCACCGGTCATTGGTGAGCCCCGCATGCCCGCACCCGATGCGATGTTGATGATGACGCCGCCGTTCGGCATGTTTGCCGCGGCGGCACGCGCGCCTTGGAACGCCGAGGTGAGGTTCAACTCCAACATGCCGCGGAAGAATTCGTCGGACATGTTCGCCAGTTCGTAGGTGGTCGATTCAACCGATCCACCCACGTTGTTCACCCAGATGTCGAGCCGACCGAATTCGGCAATCGTGCGACGAGCGATTTCATCGGAGAAGTCGCGGATGTCGCCTTCGACGATCAAGGCTCGATGACCACGTTCGCGCACGCCGGCGGCCGTTTCTTCGAGGTCGCTGAGGCGACGGGCATTGACGACGACGTCGCAACCGGCGTCGGCGAGAGCCCACGCGATACCGCGACCGATGCCCTGCCCCGAACCGGTGACGACGGCAACCTGGCCGTCCATACGGACTGAATCAAACACGCTCATTCGCCTACCATACGCTTCTGCGCAACAGCGGAAAGAGGGGAAGCCATGGCGGGAGTTCTCGGGAATCTGGCGGGTAAAACCGCGGTCATCACCGGCGGAGCATCGGGCATCGGTTTGGCGATGGCCGAGCGTTTCGGGGCCGAGGGAATGAACGTGGTCATTGCCGACGTCGAGAACACCGCGCTCGATGCCGCCAACGATGCACTGCTCGCCAAGGGCATCGAAAGTCGCGCGATGCGCTGTGACGTTTCTGACTTGGGTTCGATCGAAGCCCTTGCCGACTTCGCTTACGACGAGTTCGGCAACGTGCACGTACTGTGCAACAACGCTGGCGTGGTGCACCGCGATCGTGTGTGGGAAGCGTCGCTCGAAAGCTGGGAATGGGTGATCGGCGTCGATCTGTGGGGCCCGATCTACGGCGTGAAAACGTTCGTGCCGCGGATGATCGCATCTGGTGAACCCGGCCACGTGGTGAACACGGCCTCGACTGCCGGCATCCTTGCGTTCCCCGGCATCTGTTCCTACGACGTCGCCAAACAGGGTGTCGTTGCATTGTCGGAAGTGCTTGCCGTCGATGCACGCAATGCGGGCGTGCCGATTCTTGCGTCGGTGCTGTGCCCTGGTGTCGTGCGCACGAAAATCGGGACGAGTGAGCGGAACCGTCCGGGCAATGTGCAGGGCGCCGCGTTCGGCACTCAGGGTCTGACGACTGCCACCGAAGCAATCGACCCCGAAGACGTTGCCGGCCAGGTGGTTGATGCACTGCTGGACGGGCGCTTTTGGATCATGACCCACCCGCGCTACGTCGGCCTTGCCCAAGAGCGGGCACAGTCGATGGGTACGGGTGGTTTCCCGCCGGTTCCGTCGCCCATCTGACCCCATCGGTTTTTGCCGTCTGCAAGCGTTGGTTTCTTCGTGTCGGGCGTCACAGAGCGCTACATTGACGCACTGACTACGTCTTGCACCGGGGGGAAACATGCTGGGTGAAAAGTGGATCATCGACCGCACGCCGACGGCGAAGTTTGCGAACTACACACGTGGCAATGCGGCCGACGTGTTGGCCGATCCGGTGAGCCCGCTCGGCTGGTCGCTGTGTTGGGAAAAGGGCGTGGTTCTCGGGTGCCGTGACGGCTTCGTGTCGTTCGGCGTGTTCGATGCCGATGAATACGGCACACCGCCCGAAACCTTTGGTCTCTTCGGTGGTTACTTCTACAACTCACTCACACAGGCACGCCTGATGGGCGTACGCATGCCGGGCGCGACGCCCGAAGCCATCGACGCCGCGTATTTCGACAACACCCCCGACGTGCCGCCGTACAAGCACGAGCCATGGCACGACAGCCCCAAGCATGAAGCCAAGCTGGGCGAGACGATGGGTTACGTGATGAGCGGCGTTCTCCACACGCCGGTCGAAGAGCAAAAGAAGCTCGCCCAGAAGATCCGCGCCGAGCGCCCCGATCTGTCGAAGCTCAGCGATGCGCAGCTCGTCGCGCGCGCACGTGAAGTCGGCGCGCTGCTCGTTCCGTTCTTCGAACAGCACGTGTGGGTGTCACTCGGTGCATCGCTCGGACCGGGTGCAGTCGGTGCCATTACCGCTGCAATCGGCCGCGCCGAAGACGGCGTCAAGCTCATCGGATCGGTGGGCGATGTCGACTCGGCACTCATCGCAATCGACCTGTGGGACTTGTCACGAATGATCCGCGCGTCGGCCGACGTCACCGCAGCCTTCGAAGCGGGATCCGATGCCTGGGAAGCCAAGGTCAAGGGAACCGATTTCGAAAAGGCACTCGACGCATTCAGGTTGCGCCACGGTTCGCGTGGTCCTAACGAATGGGACCCCGCGGCCCCGTCGTACGAAACAAATCCGCGCCTCATCTTCGCCCAGCTCGATCGCCTGCGTCGTCAGTCCGACTCGGCCGATCCTCGCGAGGCAGCCAAGCGCAACTCGGCCGAGCGCGAGCGAATCTTCAAGGAGATCTCCGAGATGCTCGCCGGCGACGCTGAAACTGCGGGCATGTTTGCCGCCGGTTACCAGTCGGCTGCCGTGTGGCAGCAGGGTCGCGAGCGTTGCAAGACCAACAACATCGCTCTCATCCACGAGGTGCGCATGGCGATGCGTGAACTTGGCCGTCGCGGCGTGGCCAATGGTCACCTCGGCAACGTCGATCAGATCTTCATGCTGCTCGAGGCCGAACTCGATGAGTTCGTTGCAAATCCGTCGAAGTTCTCGGCGATTCTCGCCGAGCGCGAAGGTGACCACAAGGAACTTGCCACGTTGATCCCACCGTTCATCGTGAACGGCACCGTGCCGCCGTTGAACCAGTGGAAGAAGCGTGGCGAGGTCGACGTTGTGGCGGTCAAGGCCGGCGATGTGCTGTCGGGAACCGCGTGTTCGGCAGGCACGTACACGGGCAAAGCGCGCATCGTGCTCGATCCGTTCGATCCGTCGGGTCTCGATGCCGGCGACATTCTCGTCACGCTGAACACCGACCCGTCGTGGACGCCGTTGTTCCTCGCCGCAGGTGCGGTTGTGGTGAACCTCGGTGCAGTCGGTTCGCACGCCAGCATCGTCAGCCGCGAACTGGGCATTCCGTGTGTTTCGTCGGTCACCGATGCGACGCTGCGGATTCCCGATGGAGCCACCATCACCGTCGACGGCGCCGCCGGCACCGTCACCATCGTTTCGCTGCCGTAACCGGTCGCGCCGGCGAACGCCGGCCTAGTCGCGCTTGCGCACGTTGGCCTAGTCGCGCTTGCGCACGTTGGCCTAGTCGCGCTTGCGCACGTTGGCAAGGAATCGCCGTGTGCGCTCTTCGCGCGGATTGCCGATCACCTGGTCGGGATGGCCATCTTCGACGACAACGCCGCCATCCATGAACACAACGCGGTCGGCGACGCCGCGGGCGAAGTCCATTTCGTGGGTCACAACGAGCATTGTCATGCCTTCTTCGGCGAGCTCGCGCATGACGCGCAGAACGTCGCCGACGAGCTCGGGGTCGAGGGCGCTCGTTGCCTCGTCGAACAACATGACCTTGGGTTCCATGGCAAGCGCACGTGCGATTGCAACGCGCTGTTGCTGACCGCCCGACAACTGTGCCGGGTAGGCATCGGCCTTTTCGGCCAAACCGACACGGGCGAGCAGTTTGCGGGCCTTGTCCTCGGCCGCTCGACGGTCTTGTTTCAAGACCTTTCGGAGTGCGATGGTGACGTTGTCGAGCACGGACATGTGTGCAAAAAGATTGAACGACTGGAAGACCATTCCGGTCGAGGTGCGTGCGCGATCGAGGTCGCAGTCGGGATGCGTCAATTCGATGCCATCGACGAACACCGTGCCGTCGGTGGGGGTCTCGAGCATGTTGACGCAGCGCAACAAGGTGCTCTTGCCCGAACCGGATGGTCCGATGATGCACACGACCTCGCCCTTGTTGACTGCGAGATCGATGCCCTGCAGAACGTGGTTCGAGCCGAACCGCTTGTGCAGAGCCTCGATACGAACCAGTGCCTCGCTCATCGACGTCCTGCCTTCGAGCGGCGTTCCATCCACGCAGCGAGCTGGGTGAGCGGAATGGTGAGAGCGAGATACACGAGACCTGCGACGACCAGTGGTGTCGCATTGGCGGTGTCGTTGACGCCGTTGCGTCCGAAACGCGCAAGGTCGAGCGTGCTGGCGGTGACACCGAGAACCGAGATCAGCGACGTGTCCTTGATGAGGAGAACGAATTCGTTGGTGAGGGGCGGCACGATGATACGGAATGCCTGGGGGATGATGATCGTTGCCATCGCGCGCGTGTACGACATGCCGAGTGAGCGCGCGGCTTCCATCTGGCCACGGGGGACGGCTTCGATGCCGGCGCGAACCGTTTCGGCGATGTAGGCGCCGGCAACGAGGGCAAGGGGAACGGCGCCCTGGATGTAGGGGTTGGGCCATTGCCATCCGGTGGCGATGGGAATGCCGAAACCGAGAATGAGCAGGGTGACAAGAAGAGGTATGCCGCGCAGTACCTCGATGTAGGTGGCGGCGAACCAGCGGTATGGCCTCACGCTGGACAGGCGCATGATCGCAAGCAGCAGGCCGAGTGACAGGCCGCCGATGAAGCCGAAGATCGTGAAGATCACGGTGTTGCGAAGCGCGTTCGTGAGGATGTCGGGGAATTGATCCCTGACGATTTCCCATTTGAAAAGGGCGCCTCCGAGGGCGCCCCAATCAACGGCGAGCAGAATCAACACCAACGCCGCGACTGTTGCGGCGTAAACCGTGCCGCGAACCAGCCGCAGGCGTTGGCGTCGACTCAGACTCATTGAACGTTCGTGACGATTACTTGGCGAAGTACTTCGCGTAGATCTCGTCGTACTTGCCGTTCTCCTTGATCTCGGCAA
>CAZKVD010000068.1:0-9197 GCA_964556145.1 uncultured Bifidobacterium sp.
CCGGGTGCTCGACCTGCAGGCGGGTGTTCATCTCGAGGAAGAAGAACTCGCCGTCCTGGTAGATGAACTCGACGGTGCCGGCGTTGTAGTAGCCGACGGCCTTGGCTGCCTTCACGGCAGCTTCACCCATGGCCTCTTCGACGCCGTCGGGCAGCGCGGCAGCCGGTGCCTCTTCGATCAGCTTCTGGTGGCGGCGCTGCGCGGAACAGTCACGCGTGCTGACCCAGACAACGTTGCCGTGCTTGTCGCCGACCAACTGCACTTCAATGTGGCGGGGCCACGTGAGGTACTTCTCGACGTACACCTCGTCGCGGCCGAAAAACGCCTTGGCTTCGCGCTGGGCCGAGTCCATGGCTTCTTGGACGTCGGCAGCTGCATGAACCACCTTCATGCCACGACCGCCGCCGCCGAAGGCGGCCTTGATGGCGACGGGAAATCCGAACTTGTTTCCGAAGTCCTCGATCTCCTTGGCGGACTTGGCGAACTCGGTGGTGCCGGGAACGATTGGTGCGCCACCGCGTTGCGCGGCGATACGGCTCGACACCTTGTCGCCCATCTCGATGATTGCTGCGGGCGGAGGTCCGATGAACTCGACACCGAGTTCGGTGATCGCCTGGGCGAAGTCGGCGTTCTCGCTGAAGAAGCCGTAGCCGGGGTGCACGCCGTCGGCGCCACTCTTCTTGATTGCATCAAGGATGGCTTCGGTGTTCAGGTAACTCTCGGCAGCGGTCTGGCCGCCGAGCGCGTAAGCCTCGTCTGCGAGACGCACGTGCAACGAGTTGCGGTCCAGTTCCGAGTAGACCGCGACGGTCTTGATCCCCATCTCTCGGGCGGCCCGAATGACTCGGACGGCGATCTCTCCACGGTTGGCGATGAGGATTTTCTTCAGCACAAGTGTCAATCTTGGTGCGATGGACGGGGTCAATGCGAACTGGTTCGAATTTGCTGGGAAAAATGGGCCTGTCGAGCATGGTCGCTGGCATGTTGTGACGGTCTCCGAGACCGGCTCGACCAACGCCGACCTCCTCGCGGCCATCGGCTCCGGAGCCCCCGATCGGGCGGTTCTGCGCACCGACCACCAAACGGCGGGGCGCGGGCGCCTG
The DNA here is from genome assembly GCA_964556145.1 of uncultured Bifidobacterium sp. Taxonomy (GTDB): domain Bacteria; phylum Actinomycetota; class Acidimicrobiia; order Acidimicrobiales; family Ilumatobacteraceae; genus F1-20-MAGs119. The sequence goes on from CAZKVD010000068.1 coordinate 1,104, forward strand.
GGGCGCACCTGGGAGGCTCCACCGGGAACAAACCTCTTGGTATCGGTGTTGTTCCGGGGCGTCGACGAGCCGGTCCACCGCCTGACGCAGATGATCGGCGCGTCATGCGCGATCGTGCTGCGACGCGACTTTGGGATCGAGGCAGGACTCAAGTGGCCGAATGACGTCGTTGTTGCGACGTCCGATGGTGACGTGAAGATCGCCGGCATCCTCGCGCAGGCATCGACAAGTTCCGCGACCGGCAAGGTTGACGTCGTGGTTGGCATGGGGCTCAACGTTGGTTGGGCGCCGCCGCCCGAGATTGCTCCCGCAACGAGTGTGCGCGACGCGTTGACCGACAAGACGAAGTTGATGCCACCGCACGAGGTGTTGTTGCGCATTCTCGCCACCTTCGACGAACTCGATGCGCGCGGCGGTGATGCCGCATTCGCCGAGTACGAAGGTTTGCTGTCGACAACCGGAAAACGTGTGCGCTGCGAACTACCCGACGGCGCAGAATTGGTCGGGCGGGCCGTCGGTGTCGAGCGTGACGGTCGTTTGCGAATCGTTGACGAATGTGCCGTTACGCACAGGGTCGACACGGCAGACGTGGTGCATCTGCGCGGAGCCGACTAGCGGCTACGTTGGTTTGCCGTGAAGGCCACGCGTTTCGTCATTGCCGCTTGCCTTGCCGCGATCATCGCATTTTCGGGTGCCTCAGGCCTTGTTTCGGGCGCGAAGAGCCAGATGAAGGATGTCAAACGCAACGCCGAGGTCGTCACGGATCTTGCGCCCGCAAACCCCGACTTCGAGAACTTTCTTCTCGTCGGTTCCGACAGCCGCGAAGGGATCGACCCGACGCAGTCCGACTTCAACGTCATCGGGTCGGCAGGCGACGTCGGCGGCCAGCGCAGTGACACGATCATGGTGCTGCGGCACGACAAGAAGACCAGCACGCTGTCGATCACGTCGTTCCCGCGCGACTTGTGGGTGCGCATCGGCAACGGTGAGAAGTCGAACCGCATCAACGCCACCTACAACCTCGGTGCAGCCATGCTGGTACGAACCGTCACCGCGAACTTCGGCATTCCCATCCATCACTATCTCGAGGTGAACTTCCAGGGATTCAAGGATCTTGTCGATGCGATCGGCGGTGTCACCCTGGGCGCCCCCTACCAGGCCCGTGACACACACATCGGTCTGTGGGTGAAAAAGGGGTGCAATCGCCTCACCGGAATCGGGGCACTGCGCTATGCGCGCAGCAGGCACTACCAGCAGCGAATCAAGGGCAAGTGGGTGCTCGAAGGAACGGGAGACATCGGTCGATCGGCACGCCAGCGCGAGTTCATCACTCTCATGCTGAAGCAGGCAGCGAAATACGCGGCTGCGAATCCGTTCAAGGCCGGTGATGTCATCCACGCGGTCACATCAACCGTGACGGTCGACTCCAATCTCGACATGCCCTCGTTCCTGAAGAGCATGCGCCCTGCCACCGACGGCAACATTGCGAACTACGGCCTCGAGGTGTACCAAGACACCGAAGCGGGCATGGCCGTCGTGAAACTCGGCGGTAATTCGAGGGCCACTCTCGATTTCTTTGCGGGCATCGCGCCCGCGCCCGTCCCCGCGCCGGCGGGCTGATTCAGCGCACGCGGGCGAGGGTGCGGGCGAATTCCTCGGCCGCCACGGCTTCGCCGATGCGGTTGCCCTGCAGGTGATCGCAGCCCAGAACGCGAAGACGCTTCGCTTGCTCTTCGGTGCTGACCCATTCGGCCACGACGGTCATGTCGAGCGAATGTGCGAGTTGGATGATCGACCTCACGATCGGGTCGTCGTGGCCCTGTTGGCCGATGTCGCGCACCAGTGAGCCGTCGAGTTTCAACACGTCGGCGGGGAAATTGCGCAGTGACGACAGCGACGAAAAGCCGCTGCCGAAATCATCGATGGCAACACGGATACCGGCACGCTTGAGCGCGTTGATACTGCGACCGATGCCGGGGTTGTCGTCGAGCACGGTCTTTTCGATCACTTCGACGACGAGCTGTCCTGCCTCGAGGCCTGCGTCGCGCAGCGCGGTGAGTGTGCGGTCGACAAACGATGCGTCGGTGAGTTGTTTGGCCGAGACGTTCAGGTGCAGAGCAAACGAGCGGTCGACCAGGCCCGAGTCGATCCATCCGCGCAGATCGGCGCACGCTTGGGCAACAACAAAGTCTCCGAGCGGTCCGATCATGCCCGATTCTTCGGCGACGGGGAGGAAGGTGGGAGGCGTGAGTTCGCCGCGCTCGGGGTGATCCCATCGCAGGTATGCCTCGACACCCGCATTGCGGCCCGTGTGCGCCGACACGATGGGTTGGTAGACCAAGCGCATTTGGCCCGTGGCCAGTGCCCGCTCGAGCGCATTGGTGAGCGCCACGCGGTCGCGGGCTTCGGCGCGCATCGCATCGCTGTAGATCTCGGATCGGCCGCGGCCGCGCTGCTTGGCGCGGTACATCGCGGTGTCGGCGTTGTTCAACAGGATCTGGGCTGCATCGGCGGGGGAGTGATCGGCGAGCAACTGTTGGGTCGACATCGCGATGCCGATGCTGGCGCTGGTGAATATTTCGGTTCCCTGCAGCACCATTTGGCCGGTCACCGCCTGGAGAATGCGGCTCGCGATGTCGTTGGCGACGTGTTCGTCGGTGACGCCGTCGCACAGCACGACGAATTCGTCGCCGCCGTTGCGCGCGACGGTGTCGGATGGTCGTGTTGCATTGACGATGCGCTTTGCAATGTTCGAGATGAGAACGTCACCGACGTCGTGGCCCATCGTGTCGTTGACGATCTTCAGGCGGTCGAGGTCGATGAACATGACGGCGCAACCTGACTTCAGCGTGCGGTCCTTTTCCAGTGCCTCGGCAAGCCGGCGCAGAAAGAGAACACGGTTCGGCAGGCCGGTTCGCGCATCGTGGGTTGCCTGACGGGTGAGTTCGTCGTGTAGCTGCTTGGTTTCCGTGATGTCGCGGGCAATGGCGCTGAAGTGCTGCACCACGCCGGTCGCATCGCGTACGACCTGCAGGGTGAGCGAGAGTGTGCGCACGATTCCGTCGGGGCTTCTGAATCCGACCTCGCCGACCCATCGATTCTCTGCAGGGCTTGGGAGTGCGGGCGATGCATTCAGGACCTCGCGCGGCACCTGATCGCGAATTGCACGCAGAAACGTGTCGGCCACGGTGTCGTTGTCGGTGTCACTGACGCCGACCAACTGTTTTGCTCCGTCATTGCAGAACAACAGCCGACCGGCGCGATCGAACACAAGGACCGCGTCGGCGCTGACGTCGAGAAGACCAACGAGTTGCTCGGACAGCGTTCGGCGAGTGACCATGTCGGTATGGTCACTCGCAGTGCCGACGTATCCGGTGACAACGCCGGCTGCGTCACGCACGGGTTCGAGATGCAGCGAGATCCATCGCACCTCGCCATCGGATGACAACAGTCGAAACTCGTGGGTGAAGGCACCGGCAATCGTGCGTGTCTCTTCCCACGCGCGCTCCGCGATGGCGCGCTCGGCTGGTGCAGCGTTCACCCAGGGTGCCGATCCCACCACCATGGGTGCGCCACCGAGTACGAGCGAACGAAAAACGTCGTTGACCGCGATGAGGCGCCCGTCGGTGTCCGTCTCGCAGACGGCGACGGGGAGGGAGGCAATCGCGCGGTCGATCCACCGAGTTTTGCACCCGTTTCACCGGGCAAAGTGGATTCAGGCCGAGAAGGTGACGGCTGCAGCTTCGATGGCGGCGCCGTAGATGGCGTCTTGCATCGCCGTTCCCTCATCGCCGTTCTGGACCTCGAGGACCTGATCGAGGGCGTAGAGGCTGAGCGAGTACTCGTGCGTCTCGCCAGCTGGAGGGCAGGGGCCTGCAAAACCCACGGAACCTGCGGAGTTCTTGGCCTGCACCGCGTTCGGGTCGACGCTGCCGGCAAGAAGCGCGCTGGTCGACGGGTCGATGTTGGCAATGACCCAGTGCACGTAATCGGGGGCGTCCTCGTCGATCAGCACCAGCGCAAGCGACTTGGCCTCGGCGGGGACACCCGTCCAGGAGATCTCGGGTGACGCTTCGGGCCCGGCGCAGCGGAACTGCTCGGGAATCGTTTCACCGTCGGCCCACGGTGCACTGAGAGTGAGGACGATCGTTGCCCCGCCATCGACCGTGGTGTCGAGAGCGGCATCGGCCCCTTCGGCCTCGACGGTTGTGTCAGGGGCGAGCGTGGTTGTCGTCTGGGTCGAGGCGATTTGGGCATCCGACGGAGGCTTCATGTCGCGCCCGTCGTCGGTGCTGCATGCCGCGATCGTGACGATGAAGGGAAGAATGGCGAGGGTGCGGGTGCCGCGACGCATACGCGGAGCCTATGTGAGTTGGGCCGATGCAAGGCGGCAGTAACCTGACCGTTCATGGACGGTGAGCAGCTGTGCCTTCTCACAGTGCACGCGCACCCCGATGACGAGGCCTCGAAGGGGGCCCCGACCCTTGCCAAATACGCGGCCGAAGGTGTGCGCACCGTCTTGGTGTGCTGCACCGGTGGCGAAGAGGGCGACGTCAACAATCCGCAGTTGAAGGAACCCGGACAGCCCTTCCACGGCCTCGATGCGGCAGCAGAAAAGGCCTTGCTTGCCGAGATGCGACCTGTCGAGCTCGCGCGGTCGGCCGAAGTGATTGGTTTCCACGCCGTCCACTTGTTGGGTTACCGCGACTCGGGGATGCAAGGCGCCGACACCAACAAACATCCCGACTGCTTCCACATGGCGCCGCTCGACGAGGCGACCGAGCGCCTGGTCGCCATCATCCGTGACGAACGACCACAGGTCATCATCACTTACAACGACGATCAATCGAGTTACCCGCACCCCGACCATCTGAAGGTGCACGACATTTCGATTGCGGCCTTTCAACGGGCGGGCGATCCAATGTGGTACCCCGATGCCGGACCCGTGTGGCAGCCCTCGAAGATGTACTACACGCTGTGGTCGCGCATGCGTCTGCTTGCCCTGCACGAGGGAATGATGCAGCACCGTGGCGAGTCGCCCTTCGATGAGAAGTGGCTTGCCCGCGCGAACCAGGACTGGCGCATCACGACGCGCCTGCAGGTTGGTGCTTACATGTGGGCACGCTCCGGGGCCCTCCTGGCCCATGCAACACAGATCGACCCCAACGAGCCGTTCTGGTTCGGACTCACCGACGAGCAATTGTCCGAGATCTACCCGTGGGAAGACTGGGTGCTCGCCCGCAGCATTGTCGAAGGTCCGCAACCCGGAACGTACGAGGATGATCTTTTTGTCGGTGTGCGCGGGGGAAGCCCCGTCGTCGATCTGACACCACTCGAAAGGCTTCCCTGAACATGGCGACGATTCAGTACCGCGTGGCCAAGGGCAAGAAGGAAGAAGTCGTCGAAGGCCCCGACAACGCCGACGTCGTTGTCTCGGTCGCTGCGGGCGACATCGAGATGGGGGCGAACGTGGCGTTCATGCGCGGCAAGCTGAAAGCCGCCGGTCACACCGGGGTTCTTTTGCGCGCGTTGGCCAGTGGCGAAATTGACGACGCGCTCAGCGCGATCGCATCGCGTCTCTGACGCGGCGGTAGCCGATCATCACGGCTCCCGAGGATTCGATTGCCTCGCGCAACGTGGGATCGTTCACAACGAAGTTGTGGTCTTCGATCCAGCCCAACGACACATCGCCGAGCGCACGCACTTCTGCCGTGTCGATCGCCGGCTGCACGTGAATCTCGGTGATGCCCGGCCGCAGATTCGCCAGATCGCCGAGAACGCGCTCGCGACTACCCGCGCGCCAGTCATGGTTGAAGTAATCGGGGAAGGCGACACCCTCATCGTGCGCAAGCTTCCTGAACGGAAAGCCGGCGTCACGTTCGTCGATCGTTGACGGCAGACGAATCGGCAGACGGAAGTCGACCGCGAGTTCGATGTAGATGTCGAAGAACTCGGGGCGAAGCGTGATCGCGGTGAGGTGCGGAGTGAGGTGTGTGACGTCGATGCCCCAGGCGATCGCGCGTTCGATCTGTGCGCGGCATTCGCGACGAACTTCTTCGGGGTCGGCGTGATCCCACAGATCTTCGATTCCGCTGGGAAAGCCGCCGTCGCCCGACAACAGTGAGGGGGCATGGGTGATGGGTCCCCAGCGCAGGTTTTCGTGTTCGGCATTCAGTGTGAGGTGCACCCCGATGTCGTCACCGCGGTACATCAACGCTGCATGGCGGGCCCACGGTGCGGGCACCATGAGCGACGCACACGTGGCGACGCCCTTGCGCAGAGCCTCGTACACGCCGACGTTTGCCGCATGGCACGAGCCAAGGTCGTCGCACGACAAAATGACCGCACGCGCGTCGGCGGAAAGGCCCATGGCCTCGAGCAGGCTCGCGTCGTGGGTCGCGGTCGTCATTGCTTCCAAACTAGCCGTGTCAGCACTTGGCCCACAGTCCCCGTTGGGCCTCTTGTGCCTCCCACGCCGCCGACGCAAAGTCGGCCTTGTGTGCCGTGTTCGGTGGAAACGGGTAGGGCCTGGCGAAACCGAGGCGAACCAGTTCGAGGTTGAAAAAGACGTTCGAGCCGGCGAGATAAACGTAGGCAAGCAGGCGTCCGTACCTGTCGCGGGCCTCGGCATCACGCACCAACCGGACACGTGTCCCGGCGACGAGTGTCTGCGTCGTGAAGTCGGATGCCTCGGGACCCCAACACTGGACACCCTTCGTCGGGTGTTTTGTTTCGGGTGTATCGACGCCGATCAATCGCACCTTCTCGCGCGAACCACCGATCGACACGGTGAAGGTGTCGCCATCGGAAACGGAAACGACGACCCCCACATTCGCGGAGGTCGTCGTTTCGGATTCATTCGATTTCGTGGCACCCGAGCACGAAGCTGCGAGCACGACGACGGCACACAGTGCCGTTGCGAGCGCCGGTCGGCGGCTCAGATTCGTTCGATCAACGTTCCCGTGCCGAGACCGCCACCGCAGCACATCGAGATGATGCCGTAGCGGCCACCCGTGCGCTCGAGTTCGTACAGCGACTTCGTCATGAGGAACGCGCCCGTTGCCCCGAGCGGGTGGCCGAGTGCAATCGCGCCACCGTTCGGGTTGGTTGTTTCGGGGTTGGCGCCGGTTGCCTTTGCCCACCCGAGAACGACCGAGGCGAATGCCTCGTTGATCTCGAAGTTGTCGATCTGGTCGATCGTCAGGCCGTTGCGCGAGAGAAGACGCTTGGTTGCATCGATTGGGCCCTCGAGCATGAGGACCGGGTCGACTCCGACAAGGCACGTGTCGACGATGCGGGCACGGGCCTTCAGCCCGAGTGCCTGTGCACGCGACGCGGTCATCATCAAGACGGCCGCCGCGCCGTCGGAGATTTGCGATGAGTTGCCCGCGGTGTGAACACCGTTCTCGCGCGCAACGGGCTTGAGACCCGCAAGCGCCTCGCGTGTGGTGTCGCGCATGCCTTCGTCGCGCACGACCTTGTGTGTGGTGCCGGTGGGCTTGCCCTCTTCGTCGAGATCGGGTGCAGTGACCTCTACCCATTGGCCGGCGAAGCGGTCTTCGGCCCATGCGCGCGCTGCACGCTGCTGGCTCTGGAATCCGAACGCATCGGTGTCGTCGCGGGTGAGGCCGAACTTGTCGGCAATGCGCTCGGCGCCCTCGAACTGCGACGTCATTTCGTACTGGCCGAAGTAGGTCTTCGGAATCGGAACGCCGAGGCCGAGCTTCTTCGAGGAGTTGATACCGATCGGGATTCGGCTCATGATTTCGACGCCGCAGGCAACCGCGACATCGATGACGCCGCTGGCGACGAGCGATGTCGCGAGGTTGGTGGCTTGCTGGGACGATCCGCACTGCGTGTCGACGGTGGTGGCGGCGGTGGCCAACGGAAGGCCCGCTGCCAGCCACGCCGTGCGTGTGACGTTGAAGCTCTGTTCGCCGACCTGGCTGACACAACCGCCAACGACCTGCTCGATGGCGCCGGGGTCGATACCCGAGCGATCGATGAGGGACTTCTGTGCAATGCCGAGGAGGTCGGCGGGGTGCATGCTGGACAATCCGCCGCCGCGGCGGCCGATGGGGGTGCGTACTGCGT
>CAZKVD010000069.1:0-9139 GCA_964556145.1 uncultured Bifidobacterium sp.
ACCTTGGCAACGGTCAAGTGGTTTTCACAGCGGGCCGCCGCGATGGTGGGCATCGCCGTTGTGGCAGGAATCGTGCAGGCGTTGCTGATCGTCGACGACATCGATGGAGTTCTCGACATCGCATACGGCAAGATACTGGCAACCAAATTTGTGATCGTCGGGGCAATGCTGTTGTCGGCCGCGGTGGTTCGCCGCCGGTATCTCGACTCGGGGGTGGAACGCTTGCGTTCTGCGTTGGTTGTCGAGGCGGTTGTCGGGTTGTTGGTTCTCGGCGTCACCGCGGGTCTCGTTGCAGAAACGCCCCGCGCCACCACCTCGGGTGCGCCCTTTGCCACCACGTTGGTTCAGGGCGACACGCTCGTCAATGTCACCGTTTCGCCCGCACGCGTCGGGCCCGTTGAGATGCACATCATTGTCACCAGTCCCGGTGGGTCGCTGGACCCCGTTCGGTCGGCGCGGGTGCGGTTGTCGTCGGCGCAGCAGAACGTTCCGCCCATCGCCATTGAACCCGCCCAGGTGGGTCCGAACCACTTCGTGGCAACCGCACAGATTCCCTACGCGGGAGACTGGGATCTCGACGTCATCCTGGTGGAGTCCGACGGGCGTGAATCGTTGTTCACGACACCGTTCACCGCACGTCCATGACGACCAAGTGGTGCGACATGCCCGTCGCATCGTCGAGGAATGCGTCGCCGACGACGTGCATCCCGTTCCGCTCGTAGAACGCAAGAGCAGTGTCGCGGGCGCGTGCCCACACGTTGTGGGCCCCAAGGCCTCGTGCACGTTCGATTCCCGCAGACAACAGCAGCGCGCCGACACCGTGGCTTTGCAACGTCTTGTCGACTGCCATGCCCCGTAGTTGAACCCCGGGTGCATCGGCTTCGACGGGAAAGGGGCGGGGCAGCCATGTTGACGTGGCAACGATGACGTCGTCGGCATCCCTCATCACCAGGTGAGTCGTCGCGGGTTCGTCGTCTTCCGCGTAGCGCGGGTCCTGCGACGGGGTGCCGTCACGCAACACCGACATGCGCAGGGGGAGAATCTCGGCGGTCGTTGCGGTGCCGACGCGGTAGGGAAGATGTTCACCGCTCATGGTTGTGACGACGATAGTTCGCGAAGGTACACAACGCGGTCGGCAATTCGCTGCGCCTCGATCGGGTCGTGGGTAACAACGATTGCGGTTGTCCCCGATTCCCTGATGACACGCCGCAACTCGTCGGCAAGCGAGTAGCGCAGGTCGTGGTCGAGGCCGGCCAACGGTTCGTCGAGTAGCAGCACCCGTGGCTGTGGTGCCAGCGAGCGAGCGAGTGCAATACGTGCCGCTTCGCCTCCCGACAGCGTCGACGGATCACGTCGTGCGTGGGCCGCCATGCCGACGAGATCGAGCAACGTTCGCACCCGTTCGCGGCGTGCACCCGCCGCCACCCGGGCGATTTTCAACCCGTAGCCGACATTGTCTTCGACGTTCATGTGCGGGAAGAGCTGGTTGTTCTGGAACACCAGACCCACGCCACGCTTGTACGTAGGAGTCGAGGTCACGTCGGTGTCATCGATGACCACGGTTCCGGTTGTCGGCAAGACGAGTCCGGCGATCACGCGCAGCAGAGTCGACTTTCCCGAACCACTTGGTCCGAGCACCGCAACGATCTCACCCGGCGCGACGCCCAACGAAACGTCGTTGAGAACGATGTTGCCATTGAAACCAACACGGATGTTGCGGGCTTCGAGTCGTGCCGCGCTCATGCGTCACGTCCCCCTGCCGCAGCAAGGTCGACGAAGGTGACGAGCACGAGACAGAGCAGACCAAGCACCGTGGCAACGACGAAGACCTGTGCCTGCACGAGGTCGCCGGGGCGGCCCAGGAGGCGACCGATTGTCATCGTGAGAGTTTCGCTTCCGCGGCGGGTCAAGAGGCTCGATGCGCCGAATTCTCCGACCGACACCAATGCAGCGAGGGCGGCCGCCGCGGCAATCGGCCGGCGAAGCAGACCCATGTCGATGGTGCGAGCGACGTGAAGGGGAGCTGCGCCGAGCGTCGCGGCTGCGTTGCGCAGGTCGTCGGGGATCTGACGCAATGCCGAGGCCACCGAGCGCGAGACGAGGGGAAGTGCAACCACTGCATGGGCAACGGGAAGCAGCCACCACTTGCCGCGCCAATCGAAGGCACCCGAGCGGAAAGCGAGAATGATTCCCAGGCCAACGACGACGGCCGAGACCACGACGGGAACGATCTCGCAGGTGGTGGCAACGGCGCGAACGAATCGTGACGTCGAATTCACCCGCACGAAGGCGATCGTGACGCCGACCACGACGGCGAACAACATTGCGATGAATGCGGTCGACAACGTGGCCCACGCTGCAGGAACAAGGTTCGCCGCCACGGGATTCGTTGGCACGGGCGAGTCGCCGAATGCGGTCTTCCATGCCGAAAACGACACTTCGTCACCGACCCTCAGCGAGCGGATCACCAGTCCGACGAGAGGGGTGAGAAAGACGGCGATCGTTGCGCCGATACCGATGCGCACCGCCACACGGCGCGAACGGGGGAATCGGTTCAACCCGCGCGGCGCAGTCGGTGTCGACTGCACGTTCGACCCCCGCGAGGTGAGGGCAAGGACGATCGACACGATGACGATCTGTGCAACCGCCAACGCCGAGGCCGCGCGCATGTCGCCCGCAAGAACGGCAAACCGATAGATCTCGGTTTCAACCACGGGATTCGACGGACCGGCAAGAACGCGCGCCGCCCCATAGGTGGAAAAGCAGTACATGAACACCAGTCCGCCGGCTGCTGCAACACTGCCGCGAATCATCGGCCAGGTCACCGTTGCAAAGCGAGCCATGGGTCGCGCACCGAGGGTTGCGGCCGCTTCGTCGAGGAAGTACGACTGTGCTTCCCATCGCGCCCCGACGATTCGAACGACCACGGCAACGTTGAGGAAGACGTGTGCCACGACGAGGGCGCTTGTCCCGGTATGCAGATCGCTCGGTAGCACCGCACGAAATGCCAGGCCGATCACGACTGTGGGCAACACGAACGGCACCAGTGTGAGCGCACGCACGACCCGACGTCCACGGAACTCGTTGCGCGACAACAGCCACGCCGTGGGCAGGCCGACGGCGAGCGTGATCATCGTGCTGAGTGCGGCCTGCCACGTGGTGAACCACACGGTCGAGCGCAATGCGTCGCTCGTCAGTGCGTTGGTGATGTTGCCACCCCTGCGCAGGGTGACGAGCGCCGGCCACGCCGCGAACACGCCAACGAACGCGGCGGGAACCACGACCATGGGCCGTGCGATGCGGGCGTACGCGCTCGCTGTCACAGGGCTGCGGCTCTCCAGCTCTCGAGCCACGCGGTCCGGTTCGTCTCGATGTCGGCGGGATCAATCGTGAGCGGCGAAGCGGGCTGAACGGCAAAATCGGTGAAGACCTGCGGCAGTTCAACCGTGGTGTTCGCCGGGTTCACGAAGAGTGTCAACGGCAGGTCGGCCTGGAACACGGGGCCCGAGAGGTAGTCGACCAACTTTCCTGCCGCTTCCTCGTGTTTCGTCCCTCGGAGAACGCCGGCGAATTCGATCTGGCGGAAACACGTGGCTTCGACGACTCCGGTTGGTGGTTCGGTGACGGGCGGATCGGAGTACACGACTTCGGCGGGCGGGCTCGATGCGTAACTCACAACGAGGGGACGACTGCCCTTGCCCGACGAGCCCGAGAACTCGACGGTGTACGCCTCGGTCCAGCCGTCGACGATCTTCACGTCGTTGTCGCGAAGCGACGACCAATAGTCCTGCCAGCTGTTTTCCCCGAACTGGGCGATCGAAGCGAGAAGGAATGCAAGACCGGGCGATGAGGTGTTCGGGTTCTGGACCACGAGCAGTCCCTTGTACTCGGGCTTCACGAGATCGGCGAGCGAGGTTGGCGGCGTGATGCCTTTGTCGGCGAACCACGCCTTGTCGTAGTTCACGCACACGTCGCCGGTGTCGACGGGTGTCAGCAGATCGTCTTCGACCAGCTCTTTGGCCTGAGGATCGAGGTCATCGAAATGAGCCGACCGGTGCGGCACGAAGACGTCGGCCTCGAGCGCTCGCGACATCAAGGTGTTGTCGACACCCCACAGGACGTCGCCCTCGGGTTTGCCGGCGGTGAGAACCGCCTTGGCGACGAGTTCGCCCGCATCGCCACCCGTGACGACCTCGACCTTGATGCCGGTTTCCTTCGTGAACTCGTCGAAGATCCCTTCGCTCGGCGTGAACGAGTCGTAGGCGACGAGTGTCAGTGACTCGGGTGTGGATACGCCGTCGTCACCGCCACAAGCGGCGAGAGTGGCTGCAAGAACGGCCGCAAAAGCAAGACCTTTCTTCATCTTGATGCTCCTTTGTCTTCGATGTCCGAATGGGCGAGCGGTTGCACGACGAGCAGGGCGCCGGCGGCAAGACTGATCGTTGCCGCATCGTCGATCATCTCGTTGCTGACGCCACGGCTGACCCACGGTGCGAGTTCTTCGTCGAGGAGGTTCCAACGCAGGCCGCTGGTTCGTACACCGCGTGCAACGCCGTTCATCGCGTGCAGTGCGGTGAGATGCGACCCACGGCGTGGAACCAGACGCGAGTCGTCGCCGTGCAGCACCGTGACGTGGGCCGTGCCAATCACGGCTTCGAGTGCGATGTGAGAGAGCGAGGGGTTTGTGAGCGCGCTGAACACGCCGTGCGCGTGGTCGAGTCGTCCACCGCCCGGGCTGAGCAGCACGGCATGTGTGGCGCCGGCGGTGGCAAGGTGCGCGAGGGCAAGCTCGGTGTCGGTTGCGTCCTTGTCGGTCGGCGACTGCAGTACGACCACATCGGATGCACGAAGACGTTCGAGTCCACGGGGAGAGATCGAGTCGAGGTCGCCGATGGCAACGTCGGGGGACAGGCCGAGTGCAAAGGCCGAGTCGACCCCCGAATCGGCGGCGATGACCAAGTCGAACGATCCGAGGTTCGGCATTGCGCGGACAAGAGAACCACCCGTGATGACAAGTGCTCGTTTGAGGGTTGTATTCGCTTGCATCGGATCCCTCCGCCGGCATTACCCGGATCAGGTTCTCGGGTCGGTGGCGGCGGCCACCCTCTCAGCCCGTCGATCCGGCGAGCTCCCCGTGTGTTGTTGACGTCAGGCTACAGCCGGCTCCCGTCGTGAGCGATGTCGGGCTCGATGAAGATGTAGCGGGCCTTGTCGTACGCCCGTCGCACGTCGGACTCGACCGCATCGATGGCGGCCGACAGGGTGACGAAGTCGATGTCGCGGTTGAATTCCACCTTGGCGGCAACGAGCACTTCGTCGGGGCCGAGGTGTTCGGTACGCACGTAGATCACCGACACCACGGCGGGGTGTTGCATCATCGTGGTGAGGATCAGTTGCTCGTCGTCGGGCGAGGCGGATTCCCCGATCAGCAGGCTCTTCATCTCGATCGCAAGGACGATCGCGATGACGACGAGAAGAACGCCGATCGCCACCGAGCCGACTGCGTCCCAGCGCGCATTGCCCGTGTAGTGGCCCATGACGACACCGAACAGCGCAAGAAACAGGCCGATCTCGGCACCGATGTCTTCGAGGAGAACCACCGGTAGTTCGGGTTGCTTCGAGGTACGGATGAATCGCCACCACGACATGGATTTCGGTTTGACGTGGCGTGCCTCGCGCACCGCGGTCAGCAGAGACACGGTTTCGAGAGCGATTGCGACGAGCAGGATCCCGATCGCAACACCGAAGCCCTCGGTCTCGTGCGGATGGCGCAACTTCTGAATGCCCTCGTACAGCGCAAACAGCCCACCCATGCTGAACAACACCAGAGCCACGACGAAGGCCCAGAAGTAGCGCTCACGGCCGTGGCCGAACGGACGCGACGACGACGGTCGCCGTTTCGCGCGGTTTCCACCGAGCAACAGCAAGGCCTGGTTGCCGGTGTCGGCCAGCGAGTGTGCCGATTCGGCGAGTAGTGACGCCGATGCGGTGATGAGGAACCCGACGAACTTCGCTATTGCGATGCCGAGGTTGGCGAAAAACGCCGCGATGATCGCCTTCCGGCTGCCGTCTTGCACGCGGATATCTTTGCATGCATGGGACTTCTCGACGGTCGTGTTGCGTTGGTGACGGGTGGCGGACGCGGAATCGGCGCGGGCATCAGTCGACGTCTCGCCGCCGAAGGCGCAGCGATTGCCGTGAACTATTCGCGCAGCGAGGACGAAGCGACGGAAGTCATCAATGACATCGTTTTCGCCGGCGGCCGCGCGCGCGCCTACCGGGCATCGGTGGCCGACTACGAAGCCTGCCGATCGATGGTCGACCGGGTCGTCGCCGACTTCGGTTTCGTCGACATTCTCGTGAACAATGCGGGCATCGCATCGAAGGGTCGTGCGGTCGCCGATACCGACGCCGCCGAGGTCGAAAAGTTGCTGGCCATTCACGCCGTCGGCGCCCACCAACTGTCTGCCGCGGTTTTGCCGTCCATGCGCACACGTGGTCGTGGTGACATCGTGTTCGTGTCGTCGGTGGCGACGTCGCACTATTCGGCCAAGGGCGCGCCGTACAACATGGGCAAGGCCGCCATGGAAGCGTTGGCCTACACGCTGGCAAAAGAAGAACGCCACAACGGCATCCACGTGAACATTGCTGCACCGGGTTTGGTTGAAACCGACATGGGAGTCCGCTTGGCCAGGTCGATGCAGGGCAAGCGCGAGATGGAAGACCTGCGCGAGCTCGATGCCAAGTCGCCCTTCGGTCACGTCTGCCAGCCCAACGACGTCGCCGAGGTCGTGCTGTGGTTCTGCTCGGCCGGAGCGGGGTACGTGACGGGGCAACGCATCGAGTGCGACGGCGGCGGAGCCATCTCCAGTTACTGACGGCACACCGCTCGGTCGGCCGTGTTCTTGACGGCACCGATACCCTGAAAGACGTGACGACACCCTCCAGTCCGTTCGCGGATTCCGCCGCTCCCACCAGCCCGTTTGCCGAGGGCGGGTCGACCGCCGACAACGCCCTTGTCGACGTCACGTCGACTGCAGTCGAAAAACTGAAGGAGCTCCGCGACATGGAGCCCGAGACGACACAACTCGGTTTGCGCGTCGAAATCATCAGCTCGCCCGGCGAGGACTTCCGTTACGACCTGTCGTTCGAAAAGGTCACCACTGCGGCGTTCACCGACGAGGTGCGCACCATCGACGGACTGAAAATCATCATTCCGGCGAACAGCATCGAACTGCTCAGCGGATCGATTCTCGATTACAACGACTCGCAGGGTCTCATCATCCGCAATCCGAACAAGCCCCTTGCGCCATCGGTCGATGGTCTCGTCAGCGACGACGCGATGTCGGTGTCGATCAACGAGGTTCTGCGCGGCGAAGTCAACCCCGCCCTTGCGTCGCACGGTGGCTTTGTCACCTACGTCGGTCACGACGGCGAAGGCACGGCATACCTCACCATGGGTGGCGGTTGCCACGGTTGCTCGATGAGCCGCATGACCATGCTCGAGGGTGTGCAGACCACGCTGGTCGAAAAGGTGCCGGGTGTCTTGAAGGTGCGCGATCTCACCGACCACAACTCGGGCGAGAACCCCTACTACTCCTGATTCATCCCCGGTTTTCCCCGCTCGCCGCGCTGGAACGGCCGGCACGGCAGTGGGTTATTGTCGGCCCATGACCGGAATCGTCGCTTACGGGTCCTACGTCCCTTACTGGCGCTTGCAGCGCGGAGTCATCACCAAGTCGCTCGGCGCGGGTGGCGGAAAGGGTGAGCGGGCCGTTGCCAGCTTCGATGAAGACACCACATCGATGGGCGTCGAGGCAGCACGAATCGCCATGCGCAACGCAGGCCCGAACTGGATGCCGAACTCACTGTGGTTCGCCACCACGGATCCCGCGTATCTCGACAAGACCAATGCGAACACCATTCACGCTGCACTCAGCCTTGCACCGTCGGTCAGCGCGTTCGACACCGTTGGGTCGGTGCGCAGCGGCGTCGCGGCAATGACGGGTGCCGGCAGCGGAACCGCGATGGCGGTGCTGTCCGACATCCGAACGGGTCTGCCCGGTGGAGCCGACGAGTCGGCCGGTGGCGATGCAGCTGCCGCATTCTGCTTCGGCAACGACGGCGTCATTGCCGAAGTCATCGGTGGGGCCGCAGCCACCGCCGAATTCACCGATCGCTGGCGTCAACCGGGTGACACCGCAAGCAAGCAGTGGGAAGAGCGCTTCGGCGAGCATGCCTATGCGCCGCTCGTCGACAATGCGTTCAGCGATGCTCTGAAGGCAGCGCACCTGGCCCCCGGCGACATCAGTCATGCGATCTTTGCCGGATTGCACACGCGTGCAGTCAAGGCTGCGGTCAAGTCGTGCGGAGTGTCGGCCGATGCCGTGGTCGACGATCTGTCGGCAAGCATCGGCAACCCCGGCACTGCGCAGTGGGGCGTCATTCTGGCCGACGTGCTCGACCGTGCCCAGCCCGGACAAATCATCGCCGTCGTGCTGCTGGCCGACGGTGTCAACGTGTGGCTGTTGCGCACCACCGATGCAATCACCAAGTATCAGTCGCGTCAGTCCGCGGCGCTGACCGTTCGCGGACAGATCAATGCCGGTCGCAACGACCTCACCTACACGCAGTTCCTGACGTGGCGCGGGTTCCTTCACCGTGAACCACCGCGACGCCCCGAACCCGACCGTCCTGCCGGCCCGCCCAGTCTGCGCTCGCAGGCGTGGAAGTACGGCCTGTACGGCAGCCGAGATGAAAGCGGTTTCGTCTACCTGCCGCCGGCACGCGTCAGCATGAAGTCGGGAAGCATCGACCAGATGGAGATGGTGCGCATGGCCGACGTGCAGGCCACAATCGCGACCTACACGGTCGATCGTTTGGCCTACAGCATGAGTCCGCCCGTCGTCGCGGCTGTCATCGACTTCGACGGTGGCGGCCGCTTTCAATGCGAACTCACCGACGTCGATCCGGCTGCGGTGAAAATCGGCGATCGCGTCGAGATGACCTTCCGTCGCCTTTATACGGTCGACGGCATTCACAACTATTTCTGGAAAGCACGGCCCGTCAAGGCCGGGGCATAAGGAGGAGACATGGCAAGTCACGGAATTCGCGACAAGGTGGCAATCATCGGCATGGG